>CAJOLS010000030.1 GCA_905235535.1 uncultured Bacteroidales bacterium | reverse complement strand
GCATGTCCTTTCATTTTCTGCAAAGATACAGAAACCATTTATTTTATCCAAAAAAGATTATCCAAAAAAGATAAAATTTACGATGTAAGGGTAGTACGACAATTAATGTCTGTAAAACAACCACTTGCAAGGAGGCGTCGGTCAGAATACAGCCGGTGGCCATGGCTTTGCGAAACTGGCAGATGAATATGCCTATGAGGATATGGGCGCTGTTCCAGAGAGCGAAATCGCATCTGTTCGAGAAATGGCTCAGTATGGATGGTGGAAAAACGTGGACTTTACCTCCGACCCCACGCAGGTAAAATGGGCCCAATTCATTGCCGACAACCGCTATGCGTCCGAGAACATTGGTTGTTTCGAAGGAGGCCTCACCTACTGGAGCGGCGTCTGGCGTCCCACAGAAAACAGCATCATGCGCTACAACGCCGGCGGGTTCAATGCCCCCAGCCGGTATGCCATCTGGTACCGCATTAATAAACTGGCTTACGGAGAAGACTGGGAAGGCGGCTACGAAGACTTTGTGACTTTCGACCAAGCTCATCACCAGTCCACGGCTTCTACCAAGTCTGCGCCCCGGAACTTTGTCGAGAAACAGCTGCCGCCTCTCGCACAGCCGGTGGTTGTAAACAAGGACTGGAGGGAGTTATTGAACAAGTAGTGCTGGAACTGTCCGTAATTCAATTTATAACGTCACAGTAAGCACTTTGAGTCGGGTAGGGCATGGACGTTCCGCGCACCAGAGAGGCTGTTTTGGTGTACGAAAGGCCAATTTTGAAGGTCTCGCGCACCAGGAGGGGTGTTTTGGTGTACGAAAGGGGGTATTCTACTCCTTCCAGACCTTGAGGTATTGCTCCAGGGCCCACATTTCGTCGCGATAGCGGGCGGCGGCCGTGAAATCCAGATCGGACGCCGCCTTTTGCATTTTGCGCTTGGCTTCGGCGGCAGCCTTTTCCACCTGGTCGCGGGACATGGAGCGGATAACGGGGTCCTGCAGCACGGCGGCCAGGTCGGCGGCGATATAGCCGTCCACATAGGCCGATGTGGCTTCGCGCCTGGCGTCGTGGCCCAGACCCACGGACACGTCTCCCTTCCCCAGTTCGGAGGCCGAGGGAACGTATTCCGGGTCTGAGACGGAATCGCGCGCGCTCACGTGGCCGGTGACGCTGTTGCGAAGGTTCGGGTTCAGGAAGCCGGAAACGTGGGTGGTGTCCTCGCCGGAACGGACCAGCTCGCTCATGAGGATGTTGGAGCGCACCTGCACCTGTTTGGGAGTAATGCCGTGCAGTTTGTTGTATTCCTGCTGCTTGGCGCGGCGCCGGGCAGTTTCGCGTATGGTTTCTTCCATGGACTGCGTCACCGTATCGGCATACATAATTACCAGGCCGTTGATGTTGCGGGCGGCGCGGCCGGCGGTCTGGGTGAGGGCGCGGCCGCTTCGCAGGAAGCCTTCCTTGTCGGCATCCAGGATGGCCACCAGGGACACCGTGGGGATATCCAGGCCTTCCCTCAGCAGGTTTACGCCGATGAGAACGTCGAACAGGCCGTTCTTGAAGTCTTCGATAATTTCCACGCGCTCGGCGGTGTCCACGTCCGAGTGGATGTAGCGGCAGCGGATGCCGGTCTTGGTGAAGTAGCTGTCCAGTTCCTCGGCCATGCGCTTGGTGAGGGTGGTCACCAGCACGCGCTCGTCCTTGGCGGCCCGTTGCTGAATCTCCTCCATGAGGTCGTCCACCTGGTTCTGTGTGGGGCGTACCTCGATGGGAGGGTCCAGGAGGCCGGTGGGGCGCACAATCTGTTCCACCACCAGGCCTTCGGATTTCTCCAGTTCATAATCGGCCGGAGTGGCGCTTACATACACCGTCTGGCCCGTCACAGCCTCGAATTCGTCGAAGGTGAGGGGACGGTTGTCGCTGGCGGCGGGCAGGCGGAAGCCGTATTCCACCAGCGTTTCCTTGCGGGAGTGGTCTCCGCCGTACATGGCGCGGATCTGGGGCAGGGTAACGTGGCTCTCGTCTATGAAAACCAGGAAGTCTTCCGGGAAATAATCTATTAAGGTAAAGGGCCGCTGGCCGGGTTTCCGGCCGTCAAAGTAGCGGGAATAGTTTTCCACGCCGGGGCAGTAGCCCATCTCCTTGATCATCTCTATGTCGTATTCCACGCGCTGTTTCAAGCGCTTGGCTTCCAGGAATTTGCCGATGGATTCGAAGTACTCCACCTGCTTCACCAGATCGTCCTGAATCTGGCTCACCGCTTTGGCGCCCTTTTCCTTGGACGTGACGAAGTTCTTGGCGGGGTACAGGTCTATCTTGTCCAACTCCTCGAAGAGGGCTCCGCTCATCGGGTCTATGAGGGCGATGCGGTCCACCTCGTCCCCGAAGAACTCTATGCGGGCTGCATAATCGGCCCCTCCGAGGAAGATGTCCACGGTGTCTCCGCGCACGCGGAAGCTGCCTCGCTTAAAATCTGTTTCCGTGCGGTAGTACAGGGCATCCACTATTTTGTACAGCAGGCGGGTCATGGACATCTGTTCTCCCTTGCGGACTGTAACCGTCTGGTCGTGGAAGTCGTCCGGATTGCCTATTCCGTACAGGCAGCTCACGGAGGAAACCACAATCACGTCCCTTCGGCCGCTCATCAGGGCCGATGCGGCGCTTACCCGCAGCTCGTCAATCTTGTCGTTGATGCTCAGGTCCTTTTCTATATAGGTGTCCGTGGTGGGGATGTACGCCTCCGGCTGATAGTAATCGTAGTAGGAAACAAAGTATTCTACCGCGTTGTCCGGGAAGAAGGCCTTGAACTCTCCGTACAGCTGGGCCGCCAGAGTTTTGTTGTGGCTCAGGATGAGGGCGGGACGCTGCAGCCGCTGGATCACGTTGGCCATAGTGAAGGTTTTTCCGGACCCCGTTACTCCCAGAAGCGTCACATTATGCACCCCCTGGACTATTGCATTGCACAATCCGTCAATGGCGGCGGGCTGGTCGCCGGAAGGCTGGTAGTCGGAATGGAGGCGGAATTCCATAGCGTGAAAAATTGTTTCCTGCAAAGATACGGTTCTTTTAAGATATATAAGAGTTTTTAAAATATTTTAATTGAAATTTTGTTTTCCGGGAATTATAGCGTAACTTTGCCGCGTTTTCGCCTTTTGCGGAAATAGCATGAATTGAAAATTGTTACAGTTAATACTTGAATCATGAAAGGTATCAAGACTATTCTCGGAGCTCTTGCAGCTGCAAGCCTCCTCTTCTCCGTGAGCGCCAACGCCCAGGAGAACAACAATCGCGACGAGAACGGCAAGGTGGTTCGTGGCGCTTACGAAACCAACAAGGCTTTTGACAACACCTTCATCAGCATTGCCGCTGGTGTCAACACTGTAGTTCCCATCATCTCCGAAACCAAGAACTGGGGTAACATCGGCCTCAATGCCGACATCAACTTCGGTAAGTGGTGGACTCCCGCCATCGGTATGCGCCTGGGTGTCCAGGGTATCTGGGACAACGCCAAGGTGAACATGGGCGTGGCCGATGCCAACGAAAAATTCGGCTTCTACTACATTCACGGAGACATCCTCTGGAACATCTCCCACTCCATCGGCGGATACAAAGAGACCCGCTTCTGGAACTTTGCTCCCTATGCCACCGCCGGTGTGCTGGACGTGAGCAGCGACATCAACCCCTTCAAGAAAAACGTTCAGAACAACCTGGAGTATGCAGCCGGTGTGGGTCTCCTCAACATCCTGCGTCTGTCCAGCCGCGTGAACCTCACCCTGGACCTCAAGGCCCTGGTAGGACGCGCCTCCGCATACACTGCCAGCAAGAGCCGTTTCGTGTTCTTCCCCGCCGCTAACCTCGGCCTGTCCTTCAACCTGGGCAAGACCAACTTCGACCGCCACAGCACCATCACTCCCGTCGTGATTCCCGTGCCCTTCACCACCGAGCAGTACAACGCCCTCAAGGACAAGGTGGCTGCCCTGGAGAAGGAGAACAGCGCCCTGAAGAACAAGGTGGCCGCCCTGGAGAAGGAAGTGGCTCCCCTGCGCAGCCTCGTGAACGGCCAGACCTATCTCTACGAGAACGGCACCTTCACCGCTGTTGACGTAAAGGCCGGCGCCCCCGTTTCCATCTACTTCGACCTGGGTTCCGCCAAGATTTCGGCCCGTGAAAAGGCTCATCTGGAGTACTTCACCAACAACATCGCCACGGCCGACACCAAGGTGGAGGTGAACGGTTACGCCGACAAGGCCACCGGTTCTGCCAAGACCAACCAGGCTCTCTCCGAGAAGCGCGCCAAGGCTGTGGTGGACCTCCTCAAGAAGGCCGGCATGCCCGAGAGCAACATCGAGTGCAAGGCCAACGGCGGTGTGGACATCTTCAACAAGCCCGCTTACAAGAACCGCGTAGTTACCATCGAGGTTAAGTAAACCAGCACTTATATCGCAGTAAATGGGACATTCCGACCGGAATGTCCCATTTTTTATGAATTTTTATTATATTTGTACAGTTATACAAAAACCTAACACCTAATATGGAAAAAGTGTACCCCCACTATCTTCAGCGTTTACAGGACGCTACCCGCAAGTTCTGGGACAAGCCTGCCCTGAACACCATCGGCGGTGATTCTTTCACCTATGCCCAAATGGCAACGGACATTGCCCGTTTCCATATTGTCTTTGAAAAAGCCGGCTTCAAGAAGGGAGACAAGATAGCCCTCTGCGCCAACAACGGTGCCAAATGGGGCTTCGCCTACTTGGCCGTCAACACATACGAGACCGTGATTGTCCCCATCCTGGCCGATTTCACCCCCGACAGCGTGATGGGCCTGGTGAATCACTCCGAGAGCATTGCCCTCTTCACCAATGCGGCCCGCTGGGCCAAGATGGATCCGGAGAAGATGCCCGCCATCAAGGTTGTCTTCGATGTGGACAACTGGAAGGTCCTTTTCTGCCGTGATGCCAAAATCCAGGAGGCTGTAGATAACCTGGATGAGCTTTTCAAGGCCAAGTATCCCAAGGGTTTCGGCCCGGACGATGTAAAGTTCCCCACGGACAACTGGGAAGACCTTTCCACCATCAACTACACCTCCGGCTCCACCGGAGACCCCAAGGGCGTGATGCTCACGTACCGCAACTTCAGCGCCAACGTGGATTACAGCCAGCGCAATGTGCCTGCCGGAGACAAGATGGTCTCCATGCTGCCCATGGCCCACATGTACGGCCTGGTAATCGAGTTCCTGTATCCGCTGTGCAACGGTACCTCCATCTACTGGATGGGCAAGGCTCCCACCCCGGCCACGCTCCTGAAGGCCTTTGCCGATGTCAAGCCTTACCTCCTCATCACTGTTCCGCTGGTGATGGAGAAGATTTACAAGAGCAAGGTAAAGCCCACCCTGGAAAAGCCTCTTGTCAAGTTCCTCACCAAGGTGCCCGGCCTTAACAGCATCATCTACAAGAAGGTGAAGGACGGCCTGGTGCAGGCCTTCGGCGGCAATGTGCAGGAATTCATTATGGGAGGCGCCGCCTTGAACCCGGAGGTGGAGCGCCTCTTCAAGAAAATCAAGTTCCCTTACCTGGTGGGTTACGGCATGACGGAAGCCTGCCCGCTGCTGGCCTACGAGCACTGGACCAAGTATGTGCCCGGTTCCTGCGGCAAGGCCGTGGATGTGGCCGAGGTCCGCATAGACTCCGAAGACCCTCAGCACGTAGTGGGAGAAATCCAGGCCCGGGGCGAGAACATCACCATCGGCTATTTCAAGAACGAAGAAGCTACGGCCAATGCCTTCACCGAGGATGGCTGGCTGCGCACCGGAGACCTGGGCATCATGGATGCCGAGGGCAACATCTTCATCCGCGGCCGTTCCAAGAACATGATTCTGGGCCCTTCCGGCCAGAACATCTATCCCGAAGAACTGGAGGCTGTGGTAAACAACCAGCCTTACGTAATGGAAAGCGTTGTGGTGGACCGTGGCGGCAAGCTGGTGGCTCTGGTATTCCTGGACGAACAGGCCATCGCCACTGCCCTGCTGGATCCCGAGGCCAAGGCCGAGATTCCCGAGAACATCCGTGTGGGCGCCAACCGCCAGTTCCCCAACTACAGCCAGATTGCCAAGGTGGAACTCATGGACAAGCCCTTCGAGAAAACTCCGAAGATGTCCATCCGCCGTTTCCTGTACAAGTAATCTGCAGATAGTCAATTATTTACACATAGATGGGTGCACCGTTAGGTGCACCCCTTGTTCTGTAACTCGCTGATTGATAGCGAATTGGGAGATGGGTTAGTATTCGGTGGAGAAGACGGCGGGAGCCAGCGGGCGGCAGTTGTACTGCGAGGCCATGGACTGGCCGTAGGCGCCGGCGCTGCGGATGGCTATAAGGTCTCCCCGCTTGCATTTATTGAGCATCACCTGCTGGCCGAAGACATCGGAGCTTTCGCAAACGGGGCCTACCACATCGTAGGGCTCCAAATCTTCTTCCGAGCTAAGGTTCTCAATGCGGTGCTTGGCCTGATACAGGGCCGGACGCATGAGGTCGTTCATGCCGGCGTCCAGGATGGCGAATTCACGCTCCAGGCCTTCCTTCACATACAGCACACGGGAAATGAGCGAGCCGCAGGGGGCCACAATGCTCCGGCCCAGTTCAAAGTGGATGGGCAGGTTGGTGTTGAGTTCGTCGCTATAGGTTTGGAAGTAACCGGCAAAATCGGCCATCAGATAGCGGTTGGGGTGATTGTACTCGATGCCCAGGCCACCGCCCACGTTGATGTCCTTGATGTCTATTCCCTTGGCCTGCAGGCCGTGCACAATCTGGTTGTTGCGGTGGCAGAGGTTGGTGAAGTCCTCCAGGTCCAGAATCTGGGAGCCGATGTGATAGTGCAGGCCGATGAATTCGATGGACGGCATACTCTGCGCCTCGCGGATAACATCTTCCAGCACGGAATAATGGATGCCGAACTTGTTTTCCGCCGTGCCGGTGGTGATGTTCTTGTGGGTGTGGGCCGCCACGTCGGGGTTCACCCGGAGGCTGATGGGGGCCACTTTGCCGCTGGCTGCGGCCAGCCCCGCCAGCACATGCAGCTCGGCCGTAGATTCCACATTGAACCGGCCTATTCCGGCGTCCAGGCCCAGCTGAATCTCCCAGTCGGCCTTGCCTACACCCGCGTAGAAAATGGTTTTGGGGTTGAAGCCGGCCTCCAGGGCGGCCTGCACTTCTCCTCCGCTTACGCAGTCTGCCCCGAAGCCGAAGCGGGCAATGCGGTTCAGGATGACGGGATTGTGGTTGGCTTTGACAGCGTAATGCACCTGGGCGGCCGGCCAGTCCAGCACCTTCAGCTGATGGCGGATTTCCTCCAGCGTACGCGTCAGAAGGTCCATATCATAATAGTAGAAGGGAGTGCGGAGGTTCTTGAACCTCTCTACCGGGAATGTTCCTTTCATAGATGAATCAATAAGTTGTTGCGAAGGTAATTATATTTTTTAAATTTTTCCCTATTCAGGTCTGCCATTTTGTCAGCAGAAAACCTTTGGCTTGTAATTTGACTATTCCCTTCCGTCATTCTGAGCGCAGCATATCATTCTGAGCGAAGCGAAGAATCTGATGGAATTGTAAAATTGAGAATACTATGGCAAACAAAGGACAGATTGGAGTAACCACCGAGAACATTTTCCCGGTTATCAAACAGTTTTTGTACAGTGACCACGAGATTTTCCTGCGGGAACTGGTGGGCAACGCCGTGGATGCCACGCAGAAGATGAAGGCCCTGGCCGCCACCGGAGACTGCAAACAGGAGCTGGGAGACCTGAATGTGTCCATTGAACTGGACAAGAAGAAGAAGACCCTCAAGATCATCGACAACGGCATTGGCATGACGGAGGAAGAGGTGGATAAGTACATCAACCAGATTGCCTTCTCATCGGCCGGAGAATTCTTAGAGAAATACAAGGACCAGATTGGCAATATCATCGGCCATTTTGGCCTGGGCTTCTACAGCGCATTCATGGTGTCCAAGAAGGTGACCATCGAAACCCTTTCCTGGAAAGAGGGCGCCAAGGCCGTGAAATGGACCTGCGACGGCTCTCCCGCCTACGAGATGGAAGAGATTGAAAAGGCCGACAGGGGCACGGTGATTACCCTGTATCTGGACGACGATTCCAAGGAGTACGCTGAGAAGGCCCGCATCGAGGGCCTGCTGCAGAAGTACTGCAAGTTCATGCCCGTTCCCATTGTCTTCGGGAAGGAGCAGGAATGGAAGGACGGCAAGTACGTGGATACGGATAAGGACCAGGTAATCAATGCCGTGGAACCCCTGTGGACCAAGGCCCCCAGCGAGCTTAAGGAAGAGGACTACATGAACTTCTACCGCACGCTGTACCCCATGAACGAGGAGCCCCTGTTCTACATCCACCTGAACGTGGACTACCCCTTCAACCTCACCGGTATCCTCTACTTCCCCAAGCTCAAGGACCGCGTGGCCGTGGAGCGCAACAAGATTTCCCTCTACTGCAACCAGATGTTCGTGACAGACCACGTGGACAACATAGTCCCGGACTTCATGACCCTGCTGCACGGCGTGATTGATTCCCCGGACATCCCGCTGAACGTGAGCCGCTCCTACCTCCAGAGCGACGCCGCCGTCAAGAAAATCTCCACCTACATCACCAAGAAAGTGGCCGACCGCCTGGAAGGCATCTTCAAGGACGAGCGCGCCCAGCTGGAAGCCAAGTGGGACAACCTGAAGCTCTTCATCGAGTACGGCATGCTCTCTGACGAGAAGTTCTGCGAACGCGCCCTCAAGTTTGCCCTCTTCAAAAATACGGACGGCAAGTACTTCAGCTTTGACGAATACAAGGAAGCCGTCAAGGACAACCAGGCCGACAAGGACAAGAAGCTGGTCTATCTGTATGCTACCAAGCCGGAAGACCAGTACGCCTACATTCAGGCCGCCAAGGACAAGGGTTACGACGTGCTCCTGATGGACTGCGAGCTGGATGCCCACTATGTGAACCTGCTGGAGCAGAAACTTACGGACACCCGCTTTGCCCGCGTGGACTCCGACGCCGTGGAAAACCTCATCCCCAAGGAAGACAAGGTGAAGCTGGAGATGAAGGAAGACGAAAGGTACGACCTGGAGAACCTCTTCAAGGCCGTGATGCCGCAGGGCAACGACTACTTTGTCACCGGTGAGAACCTGGGTGCCGATGCCGCCCCCATCCTTATCACCCAGAACGAGTTCATGCGCCGTTACCGCGAAATGAGCGCGTTGGGCGGAGGAATGAACTTCTACGGCTCCATGCCGGAAAGCTACAACATCACCGTCAATATGGAGAACCCCCTGGTGGCCAAAATCTGGGATGCCAAGCAGGCCGATGTGAAGCCGCAGGGAGAACTCCCGGCCGAGGCCCCGTCCGACGCTTCCGAGGAAGAGAAGACCCAGGCGCGTGAAGCCCGCGAGGCCGTTCGCAAGGCCCACAGGGCCGATGTGGAAGCCTTTGCCGCCGGCAACGAAATTCTCCACCAGATTGTGGACCTGGCGCTGCTGGGCAACGGTATGCTCAAAGGAAAGGCTTTGAGCGATTTCATCGCCCGCAGCCAGAAAGTGGTAGGCGACGCCTACCTGAAGTAATCAGTACCCCTCGGGGTAATTCATGGTAATACAGTGAAGACCGCCGTGTCCTGACAGCAGGGCGCGGCAGTTTATTATTTCCATCTTGCGGTCTGGGAACACCTGCTGCAACCGGGCGGCGGCCACGGCGTCCTTGGGGGAATTGGCCCCTGGGATGAGCACGGCGCCGTTGACAATAAGGAAGTTGGCATAAGAGCCCGGAAGACGGTAGTCCTCCAGGTACAGGGCATCCGGCAGCGGCAGCGGAACCAGCTTGTAGGGCTTCCCGTCTAAGGTTCGGAAGGTCTTCAGCTGCTCTTCCATTTCCTTCAGAGGGCCGAAGTTGGGGTCTGAAGGGTCTTCGCAGCGGGTGTATGCAATGGTGTCCGGTGTGCAGAAGCGGGCCAGGATGTCTATGTGGCTGTCTGTGTCGTCTCCCACAATTCCGCCGTGGTCCACCCAGAGGATGCGCCGGAGGCCGAAAGCCTGGCAGAGCTTCCTTTCAATCTCTTCCCGGCTCAGGTATTCGTTGCGGTTGAGGGAACAGAGGCACTCGGAAGTGGCCATGAGTGTGCCGCAGCCGTCGATGTCTATGGAACCGCCCTCCAAAACGAAGGGACGCATGTCCACATACTCTACATCCGGGGCCCAGGCGCCTTTCCGGAAGATGTTGCGGGTTATCTGGTTGTCCAGGTCACTTCCAAACTTGAGGCCCCAGCCGTTGAACACGAAGTCCAGGATGTATTTGCGGGAACCGTCCAACACGGAGATGGCCCCGTGGTCCCGGGCCCAGGTGTCGTTCAGGGGGCATTCCACAAAACGGACGCCGTCCGGCGAGAAACCGCGGGCGGCCATATCGGCCTTGCATTCCTCTATATCCCGGCACACGATGAGCAGCGGTTCATACCGGAGGATGGTGCGGGCCACATTCACGTAGCAGTCCAGCACGTACGGGAGGTTGTACCATTCGGTTTCGCAGTGCGGCCAGGTGAGCTGCACAAAGCCCTGGGGCTCCCATTCCGCTGGAATTTTTCTATCGCACATATGCACACGCTCTTTCATTTTGTTCAACGTTACCCCCTCCCATACCTTTTTAACAGGACATCGTATGCGTCTATGCGGCGGTCCCTGAGGAAGGGCCAGCCGCGGCGCACGTATTCGCTTTGCTCCAGGTCTATTTCCACCACGTGTACGCCTTCCTCGGCCTTTTCAAACTCTGTGAGCAGTTCTCCCTGTGCGCCGGTGGCGAAGGAGTGTCCCCAGAAGTCTATGCCGGTGGAATGGCCGGCAGGGTCCGGCTCCACGCCCGTGCGGTTCACCGTAATCACGGGCAGGCCGTTGGCCACGGCATGGCCGCGCTGGACCAGCTGCCAGGCCTGGCGCTGCTGGGCCTGCTCCCAGTCGGGATCTGTGGGCACTCCGCCTATGGCGGTGGGGTAGATGAGCATTTCCGCCCCGGCGAGGGCCATGGCACGGGCGGCTTCGGGGTACCACTGGTCCCAGCACACCAGCACACCCAGGGTTCCTACGGAGGTCTTGATGGGCTGGAAGCCCAGGTCTCCGGGGGTGAAATAGAACTTCTCGTAGAAGAGAGGGTCGTCCGGAATGTGCATTTTGCGGTACTTTCCGGCTATGGTGCCATCGGCCTCCAGTACCACGGCGGTATTGTGGTAAATGCCGGCGGTGCGGCGCTCAAAGAGGGAGAGCACAATGACTACGCCCAGTTCCTTGGCCAGGACACCGAAACTATCGGTGGAGGGGCCTGGAATGGGCTCTGCCAGGTCACAGAGCCTGGCGTTCTCCTCCTGGCAGAAATAGAGGCTGTTGTGCAGCTCCTGAAGAACGACCAGTTGGGCCCCCTGGGCGGCGGCCTCTCGCACGTAGCCTTGCAGGCGGGCGATGTTTCCGGGAATGCTGGCCGTGCAGTGCTGCTGCACCATGCCTATTTTGATTTTTCTCATTATCTGTATCGGGTAAATTGACGTAATTCGTTGTCGGCCTTTATCTTGTCTATGATGGCGCAAATCAGGCGGAAGGTGTGGCTTTCCCGGGTGTAGAGGGCCGGGGTGATGAAGCTTACGCGGCCCTGGCGGAGCAGTTTGCGGGCCACTTCCTTCTTGCCGGGACGTTCCGGGTCAAAGACGGCGATGGCATTGCCGCCGAACATGGTGACCAGTTTCATGGACGGGATGTCCGTTTCTCCGTCTCCGAAGTAAATCATGTTGGTGAAGGGCAGGCGTTTTTCCTCGTCGGACAGGGACTCGTTCACCTTGTGGGCGTCCCTGGAGGAGAAAATGCCCTTCTGAATCTTGAACAGATACTGGGTTTTGGCCGTATAGTCCACGGCTATGCCGGGCCATTCGGCCTCTCCCTTCGCATCATAGAGGAAACTGCCGGCGAAGATGTGCTTGAATTCCTTGGCGATGGGGGAGCCTTCGATGATTTCCGTAAGGCCGGAGGAGTTGATGTAATGCTCCACAACGACGCCTTTGCTTTTGCCGTACTCATTCACAAGGGTAAACCACTCCTGCACCCCTTTGTACAGCTGGATGTCCGTACCGAAGCGGTTGAAGTCTTCCCGGGTCAGTTTGATTCCGTTTTTCTTGGCTTCGTCGTACATCAGTTTCATGTACGCCAGGATGTCCGAGGCGTCCTGGTCTATGGCCAGGTTGTTGCTCTTGGTCCAGAATTCTTCCGGCGTTTGCCCAATGGCCTGGATGAAACCGAACTCCTGCATGTTGCCGGGGCAGAGGGTTCCGTCAAAGTCGTAGATAAGTCCTATGATGGGTTTGCGTCTCATAATCTGCAAAGATAAGAAAAAGAGGGCAAAACTTACAGGACAGGCCCTTTGGGTGAGGTCCCGATAAATTCCACCGATTTCATAATGTACGGATGCATGTAGGTATCGGTGTCTAAGAAGGGGACCACCTTGCGGTATTCCTCAAAGATGTGTTCTATGAGGGGGGAGGACTTGAGCGGGCGGCGGAACTCCAGCGCCTGGGCGGCGTTGAAAAGTTCGATGGCCAGCACCGTTTCTACGTTATCTACCACCCGCACCAGTTTGGTGGCGCTGTTGGAGCCCATGGAAACATGGTCTTCCTGGCCCTGGGAGGAGGGAATGGAGTCGCAGGAGGCGGGCCAGCACAGCCCCTTGTTCTGGGAAACGATGTTGGCGGCCGTGTACTGCGGAATCATGAAGCCGCTGTTGAGGCCCGGCGAAGCCACCAGATACTTGGGCAGGCCCCGCAGGCCGTCTATGAGCTGGAAGGTGCGTCGCTCGGAAATGCTGGCCAGTTCGCTCATGGCAATGGCCAGGGAGTCCATGGGAATGGCGATGGGCTCTCCGTGGAAATTACCGGCCGATATCACCATGTCCTCGTCCGGGAAGATATTGGGATTGTCCGTGGCCGAATTGATCTCGTTTTCAATCACGGACTTCACGTAGGCGATGTTGTCTTTCACGGCGCCGTGCACCTGAGGAATGCAACGGAAGCTATACGGGTCCTGCACATGCACTTTGGGCCTGTTGATGAGCTCGCTGCCCTCCAGGATTTCCATGAAGGCTTTGCCGGTGAGGATTTGCCCGGTGTGGGGCCGCAGCTGGTGGGTCAGGGGCAGGAAAGGCTCTATCCGGCCGTCGTACGCATCCAGGGACATGGCGCCAATCCGGTCGGCCCAGGCGCTCAGGCGCATGCTCTTGAGGATACACCAGATGGCGTGGGCGCTCATGAACTGCGTGCCGTTCAGAAGGGCCAGGCCTTCCTTGGACTGCAGGATAATAGGCTCCCAGCCCTTTTCCTTCCATACATCGGCCGATTGCCGGATTTCCCCTTTATAGAGGACTTCTCCCATGCCGATGAGCGGCAGGCTCAGGTGGGCCAGGGGAGCCAGGTCTCCGGAGGCGCCCAGGGAACCCTGCTGGTACACCACGGGCAGCACGTCCTCGTTGAACATGTCCACCAGGCGCTGCACGGTGGCCAGCTGGGCGCCGGAGTGGCCGTAGGAAAGGTTCTGCACCTTCAGCAGCAGCATCAATTTCACAATTTCCGGCCGCACCCTTTCGCCGGTGCCACAGGCGTGGGACATTACCAGGTTGTGCTGCAGCTGGCTCAGGTCTTCCCTGGGGATGGTGACGTTGTACAGCGAGCCAAAGCCTGTGGTTACCCCGTAGATGGGGCGGTCCAGGTCTTCCATTTTCCTGTCCAGATAGGCGCGGCACTTCACAATGGCGTCCACGGCCTCTTGGGACAAGGCAAGTTTTTCATGTTGGTCAATGATTTCTTTCACTCTCTCCAGGGAGAGGTGGGCATGGGATATGGAATGCATTAGTTTTAGAGTCTGTTTTGAAATGATTCAATAAATTCTTTATCGGCCATCAGGTATTCGATAACTTTTTCCTTGGGGTTAAAGGGCTTTAAATCGTCCAGGGACATGCTTCGGACGGCCATTTTCACTATTTCTTCCTCGCTTACGCCCAGGGAACGCCGCTGCTTTTCCAGATAGAAGCGGCCGGCCTCCAGCAAAACGCGCTTGGGCACCAGGCCCACAATCTCCGCTCCGGTAACGCGCAACCCTCTGGCTGCGGCCGCGCGGGAAACCTCCTCAAAGGCTATGTGCAGGGGTGTGACGTCAATGTCCGTGATGTTCATAGACACCTGTGCTATGCCATATTCGTCTATGTACCAGCCAATGGCCTTGCACCCCTTGAGGGTGCCGGGAATCCAGATCTGGTTGCCGTCCGGGTCCTTGAGGAGCCTGCCGGTAAGGGAGCCTCCTTCGCGGGCCTTCCGGCCTTTTTCGCGTACATCAAATGCCACGGCCATGGCCCGGCGGGTGCTGGTGGTGTTCAGGTTGAAGTTGACGGCCACCAGAAAACCGCGGGCGCCCACATTGGAGGCGCCGGATTTCTGGGCCGTGAGGTCCCAGCTGCTGCCGAAATCGGGCCTGCGGGCCTCGTCGGCCATCTTTTCCGGCAGGGCCTCGTACTCTCCCTCCCGGCATACGGCCAGGTTCTTTCTCTCCGGCCTGAATGCGGCGGCCTCATAGCAGTAACAGGGGATGCCCAGTTCCCGGAACATCCTTTCGGCCAGTTGGCGGGCCAGGGCGGCGCACTCCTGAAGGGTGATGCCGGCTACGGGAATGAGCGGCAGCACATCCGTGGCGCCGCTGCGGGGATGGGCTCCGTGGTGCTTTCTCATATCTATGAGCTCCTGAGCCTTGGCGGCCCCGCGGAAAGCGGCTTCGCAAACAGGCCGGGGCTCTCCCACAAAGGTGACCACGGTGCGGTTGGTGGACTCTCCGGGGTCCACGTCCAGCACCTGCACGCCCTCTACTGCGCCAATGGCGGCTACAATGGCGTCGATGACACTCTTATCCCTTCCTTCACTATAGTTGGGCACACATTCGATGAGCTGTTTCATGGTCTTGGTTTTAGAGTTTGTTTTGAAATGATTCAATAAATTCTTTATGTTTCTTTTTGGTAAATTTTCCTCAAAAATAAACTATAAATTAAATATCAATCATTTCAAAACAGACTCTCAATTTGACCTTAAAGATAAGAAGAATTCCGTACTTTGGCAAGGATTGCCCTTTTACGGGTATGAAGAATAATTGTTATCTTTGCAGAATCGACAAGGTTAAAGTATGTTGTTTCAGAACATAGTGAACGCCCGGGACCTGGGCGGTATCCGGATAGGGGACCAGGTGGTGCGGAAAGGCCTGCTTTTGCGCACGGCCCATCTGCACGATGCCTCCGACGAGGATGTGCGCCTCCTTTCGGAACATTATCACCTGAGACGCATCTTCGATTTCCGCACCTATACCGAGGCGTCCATGCAGCCGGACCGGCCCGTTCCCGGAGCCGAATACCTGCTGCTTCCCACCCTGGACGTATCGGCCGAAAAAGAGACGGGAGATGCCATTCCGGACGAGATGTGGCTGGACCTTTCCAAGCACATCGTCCGCCTTTCCTTCACGAAATTCTTCCAGGAAAGGGCCCGGGACCTGTACCCTTCCCTCATCCTGAGTGAATTCTCCCAGCTGCAGTATGCCACCTTCCTCAACCTCATCCTGGAAACGGAAGAGGGCGCCGTGCTATGGCACTGCTCGCAGGGAAAAGACCGCACCGGCATAGGAGCGGCCCTCCTGCTGGGTGCCCTGGGTGCCGGCCGCGAAGCCATCGTACAGGATTTCGACCGCTCCAACGACAGCTATCGGCCCCTTGTGGAAAAGCTTTGTGCCGATGTGGAGGCTGCCGGCGGGGGAGACGAAGAAAAAGAGGTGGTGCGTGCCTTCATGGGCGTGAGCGTGAAGAACTTTTGCCATGGCCTGGATTTGCTGGAAGCCAACTGGGACTCCATCCCCGGCTATCTGGAAGAACAGATGGATATAGATCAGGAGGATTTGCAGAAGCTCCGCAACCGTTATCTGGAACCCTTTGTTTTGTTGAAATGATTGATATTTTTATTTATAGTTTATTTTTGTGGAAATTTTTGAGGAAAATTTACCAAAAAGAAACATAAAGAATTTATTGAATCATTTCAAAGCAGACTCTAAATCTCCGGATGCTCTTCCATGAGGGCCTCGGCCCAGGAGCGGAAATCGCTCCAGCGGTAGTATACTCCCTGCACAGGGGAGAGTTGGGGCAGGGTGGCTTCGTTTTCGTTCAGCAGTACTTTGAAAAGGATGTCTCCCGCCTTGTTTCTGTAGAAAACGAAAAGGAGCGTCGCCGCCATGGGGATATCATAGCTCCGGAACCAGTATTTGGCTTCCTCGGGCGTTTCTGGAATGGTCCCGCAGTTGTTCACATTGAGAAGGGTGACGAGGGCTTCCAGGATGTAGTCGTGGCCAAAACGGAGGTTGGCGGCCTGGTTGGGGTCCTGGAATGCGGCTTCGGCCTTCTCGATGATGTCTTCCAGCAGGGGAATCTCTTTGTAGCGGGCGGTGATGTCCCCGCGGAAGGAGAAGTAGTTGTCGGCCTCCCACAGTTTCAGGCGTTCCTCCTCCGAGAGCAGGTCGTCAAAGAGGGGACGGGGCTCGTAGTTGTGGTAGCCGGAGAGCAGCTGCCACAGTTCTTTCAGGAAATGGAAGGCACCGCCCTGGATTTCGTTGAAAAAGGCGCAGTCTGTGAACAGCCTGTCCAGAATGGGCTGGTAGTGGGTGGTGCGAACGAAGAACTCTTCCTGGGTTTCCCAGTTCTTGGGAGCGTCCTGGCCCTTGAAGTTGCGGATTTTGGATTTGGGGGCACTCTGGGGGGCGGCCACCGTCATGGCGTCGTGGTCACTGCGCAGGCGCACGGTGAGCTTGGGGTTGCAGCCCTTGAGGCCCAGGGTGAAGGCGCCCATGCTCACGATGGCACGCTGGGAGGTGGAGGAAAGGGCATCTACCTTTTTTCGGCCTTTGAACACCTGGGGGAAGGAATTATAGACAAACTCTGCAATGGCCTGGTGCTGGTCAAAGCCCAGGGGAACCAGGTCTCCGGTATTGATCCAGGGCTCTGTCCAGAAGGCCTCATACTTGGCGGCGAACTCTTTTCCGTAGGGGGTGAGCACGTCCAGTTCCTGTGCCTTGGTGAGCACCTGATGGATAATCAGGTACGTGTCCCCGTTCCAGGCGTATCGGGAGCCGTGGCGTCCGTAGTGGCTTATATAGAAGGGTTTGTATCCATCAGGGGCCTTGCTCATGGTTCCGAATTCGTCCAGGCGGTGCGGGCCTTCCATCCCGTAGGATTTGCGGATGTCGGCCTTTACCTGGTCAAGTACATCGTATTGCTGGCCATTCAGCAGGGTGCAGGAAAGCAGGGCTCCTGCCAGAAGTGTGGTTAGTCTCTTCATAATTGGCAAAGTTATGTATTCCCATGTTTTTTTCCAAATCTCCAAATTTTGGCAAGCCTTGCCAAAATTCTTTTTTTGCCTCCGGGAAAGCGTATCTTGCGAAAAAAAGAGTTATGACACAGTTCAACGATTACCTTTATCCCATGAACGAGGCCCATGTGCGCCTCCATTATGACGGGGACTCTTTCCATTTGGACGGCTTGCCGGAGGGCTGCGAACCCGAACAGCTGCCGGAGTCCTTCCGGCGGGGAATGAGTGCCATCTACAACCTGCTGGAAACCCTGGCGCCGGGCCTCAGCTGCATCAGCGTACTGGGCGTGTGGTTCCACCGGGACCCGGATCCCCTGGTCGCTTTTGCCCTCTGGCTCCAGATGGATTCCGAGGGTTTTTACCTCCCCATGGCTTCATCGGCCTCCCTGTTCCGAGAAAACGGCATTCCCTATTTTCACAAACCTTTAGAGTCTGTTTTGAAATGATTCAATAAATTCTTTATGTTTCTTTTTGGTAAATTTTCCTCAAAAATTTTCACCCATAGGAACCCCTATGGCCAA
>CAJOLS010000029.1 GCA_905235535.1 uncultured Bacteroidales bacterium | reverse complement strand
CAGCAAGCTTCGCCTTCTTTCGTTCCCCCCTCCCGAAACCCCTCCCCTCGGGGGAGGGACTTTTGTCATGAAGGACTTTTGTCATTCTGAGGCCGGAGGGCGAAGAATCTTTTTTAATATGTTTTTTGTATATTTGTACTCTTTTACAAATGAATGATATGAAGAGAGTAGTAATCACTGGAATGGGAATCTGGTCCTGTCTGGGTGTGACGCTGGACGAGGTGAAGGATTCCTTGTATAACGGCAAGAGCGGCATTGTGCTGGATGCAGCACGTAAGGAGATGGGTTTCCGCAGCGGACTCACATCGTTTGTGCCGCAGCCGGATTTGAAGAAAGAACTGCCGCGTTCCCAGCGGGTGTATATGCCGGAACCGGCCCTTTATGCTTATTGTGCCACCCGGGATGCCCTGAAGCAGGCCTGCATAGACCAGGAATATCTGGACAACCACGAGGTGGGCCTTCTCTATGGTAACGACAGCACGGCCCGGGCCGTGTACAATTCCATTGCCAAAATCTACGAAAAGAAAGATACCATGCTCTGCGGCAGCGGTGCCATTTTCCAGAGCATGAACTCTACCGTAACCATGAACCTGGGAGTTATCTTCCATCTCAAGGGGATTAATCTTACGGTATCCGGTGCCTGCGCCAGCGGTTCCCATGCCATAGGGCTGGGCGCCCTCCTCATTCAGAACGGCTTGCAGGAGATGGTGGTTTGCGGCGGTGCCCAGGAAGTGAATCCCGAGGCAACCGGCTCTTTCGACGGCATATCGGCCTTCTCTACGCGCGAAAGCGCTCCTGCACAGGCTTCCCGTCCTTTTGACCGGGACCGTGACGGCCTGGTTCCGGGCGGCGGTGCGGCCACTGTCATCCTGGAAGACTACGATCATGCTGTCAAACGCGGCGCTCCCATTATTGCCGAAGTGCTGGGATACGGTTTCTCGGCCAACGGAGACCATATTTCCTCGCCCAATGTGGACGGTCCGGCCCGCTCGCTGGAGATGGCCATCCGCCGCGCAGGAGTTAACTTGAAGGAAATTGGCTATGTGAACGCGCACGCCACCTCCACCCATGTGGGAGATGCCAACGAGGCCAAGGCTTTGCTTCGCGTGCTGGGAGAAAAGACGGTTCCCATTACCTCCACCAAGAGCCAGACCGGCCACGAAATGTGGATGGCAGGGGCTTCGGAGGTCATTTACTCCATTCTCATGATGAAGAATGACTTCATTGCCGGCAACATCAACTTCGAGAATCCGGACGAAGACAGCTGCCGCCTGTGGATTCCGGCTCAGACGATGGAAGCGCACTTTGATACCTTCCTGTCCAATTCTTTCGGCTTTGGCGGAACCAATTCTACCCTTATTGTAAGAAATGTCTAAACACTTCCTCATTATCGGGGCCGGCCTTGGCGGCCTGTTCTGCGGCAAACTCCTCAGTCGCGCCCGGATGGACGTGACCATCCTGGAGCAGGGGCTGCAGCCGGGCGGCGCCTTGCAAACGTTTGTCCGCGAAGGAGTCCGTTTCGATACGGGTTTCCATTCCGTGGGCGGTATGGAACCGGGCGGTCCGCTGCGCAAAATCATGGAGCCCTTCGGCCTCACTTACCTTCCTTGGGAAAAAGCGGGAGAGGATGAGTGCATAGAAGGCGGCCCGTTCATGCGCATCTCCTCCGGGACTCCGTTCGAACTGGAGCATGTGGTGAAGCCCTACGAGGGAAGCACCTGGCGCCTCAAAGGCGGCGGGAAAACCCTGGTGGACGCCCTGGTAAAATCACAGGACGTACGTCTGGGAAAGAAAGTGGTTGGCATAGAGGACAGGGAAGTCCTGTGCTCCGACGGAAGCACCTTCCGGGCCGATGCCGTCATATCGGCCATCCATCCCCGCGTCACCTTCTCCCTGGTGAAGGACCACGTGCGCTCCTCTTATCTCAAGCGCCTGAACAGGCTGGAAGACGGCCCCGGCGCCGTTACCGTGAACTGCAAGCTGAGAGAAGGCATGCTGCCTTGGATAGACCACGATATCTTCATCCAGGACAAGGTGATGATCCATTTCGGGGAGAAGGATGCCGATGGTTTTGCCAGGAGCCTGGACCTTCTGGGCTTTGCCCCCATCACGCCGGAAGAAATGCTGGCCATTGCTTCCACGCGCCTTCCGGACCTGGGGTACGCCATAGGGAAGTCCTGGGTGAGTACGCCGGCAACCTGGGAACGCTTTACCGGTACTCCCGGGGGAACGGCCTTCGGCATTGTGAAGCATACATCGGCCGATTTCCTCCCTCCCCAGACCCCCATTCCCTGGCTCTATCTGACGGGCCAGAATATTGGCCTGCACGGTGTTTTGGGCACCTGCATCAGCGCCATGAACACTTTTAACGCCATTGTAAAATGAAAACTGCACTCGTGACGGGAGGAAGCCGGGGAATCGGCCGCGCCATCTGTGAAGAGCTCCATAAGAGAGGCTATCATGTTCTCATCAATTACGTGTCCAACGATGCGGCGGCGGCGGAATGCCTCCAGGCCGTCGGGGGAGAAGGAGAGCTTCTGAAATTTGACGTGGGGAATGCCGATGCTGTCAAATCGGCCCTGGAAGGCTGGCAGAAGGCTCATCCCGAGGAATATATAGAGGTGCTGGTGAACAATGCCGGCATCCGCAAGGACAACCTCCTCATCTGGCAGGAACCGGAGGAATGGCACCAGGTGATAGATACCAACCTCAATTCCTGGTACTATGTCACGCGTGCCGTGCTGCAGCCCATGCTGCTGCATAAATACGGCCGTATTGTGAATGTAGCTTCCCTCAGCGGCATCAAGGGCCTGCCCGGGCAAACCAATTATTCCGCGGCCAAGGGCGGTCTCATTGCCGCCACCAAGGCCCTGGCACAGGAAGTGGCACGCAAGAAAGTGACCGTGAACGCCGTGGCACCCGGTTTTATCAAGACCGACATGGTGGAAGGACTGGACGAGGCTGCCTTGAAAAAGGACATTCCCGCCGCCCGTTTTGGAGAGCCCGAAGAGGTGGCTGCCATGGTTGGCTTCCTGGCCTCCCCGGAGGCTTCCTATGTTACGGGAGAAATAATCTCCATAAATGGAGGGCTATACACATAGCCCTCCATTTATGGAAACAACTGTCTTTCGACAGGATTGGGGTGCTACCCCCCAAACACCCTGGGTCGCTTCGCTTCGAAGGACCTTCGAGGCATCCTTTATTTGTTATTGTAGGCTTCTAAGGCAGCCCTCAGAATCTTCAAGGCCCGGGCCAGGTCTTCTTCTTTCAGGACATAGGCCATTCGCACCTGGTTCTTTCCCAGGCCGGGGGTGCTGTAGAAGCCGGCCGCAGGGGCCATCATCACGGTTTCCCCGTCCAGACGGAAGTCTGTGAGGAGCCATCGGCAAAAATCCTCTGCATCTTCTACAGGGAGGCTTGCCACGGTATAGAAAGCGCCTTCCGGAACGGGAGAATACACGCCCGGAATTTCATTCAAACCTTTGATAAAGAAATCCCTGCGGGCTTTGTACTCCTCAAAGCACTTCCGGGAGTATTCTTCGGTGCCTTCGATGGAAGCCTCGGCCACAATCTGTCCCAGCAACGGCGGGCTCAGGCGGGCCTGGCAGAATTTCATCACGGCGTCGTGAACCTGCTTGTTGTGGGTGACCAGCATGCCGATGCGGACGCCGCACTCGGAGTAACGCTTGCTCACGGAATCTATCAGGATTACGTTCTCCGGAATGCCCAGCTGCATGGCGCTCAGACAGGGTTTTCCGTTATAGACAAACTCCCGGTACACCTCGTCGGAGAAAAGGAAAAGGTTGTGCTTTACCACTATTTCCTTGATTTTCTGCAGCTCCTCAGGGGTATAGACGTAACCGGTTGGGTTGGACGGGTTGCACAGCAGGATGGCCTTGGTGCGGGGGGTGATGGCCTTTTCAAAAGCTTCTGCCGGAGGAAGCTTGAAGCCTTCCTCAATGCGGCTGGTGACGGTTTTGACAACGACGTGGGCTGTTTGGGCGAAGGAGATGTAGTTGGCATACCCGGGTTCTACCATGATAATCTCGTCTTCCGGGTCCAGGCAGGTGAGAAGTCCAAGGAGAATGGCCTCCGAGCCGCCGCAGGTGACGATGATTTCATCGGCCGATACTTCTATGCCATACCTCTTATAATAGCCGACCAGCTTTTCCCGGAGCGCTGAATATCCTTCGGAAGGGCTGTATTCCAGGGTTTTGCGGGAGATGGTCTTGAGGGCATCCAATCCCTTCTGCGGGGTGGGCAAGTCCGGCTGGCCGATATTGAGGTGGTACACTTTGACTCCCTCTTTTTGGGCTGCTACCGCAAGGGGGGCGAGCTTCCGGATGGGGGAGGAGGGCATCCGAGAGCCAAGATGGGAAATCCGGGGCATAGATTTAGAGAATACCTAACATACGGCCGCGGACCAGGAGCGCCGCTCCCATGGGGGCCGCTTTTTGCTTGAGTTGCGTCAGTTTGATGGTAGTGTCCTGATGGGCTATATTGAGCACATGGCGTTTGATGGCCGTGCGGATGGGGAGCATGAGATAGTCTCCCGTGGCCACCGCCACTTTACCGCCAATCACTACGAGCTGCGGGTTGAAGATGTTGATAAGGCCTGCCAGACCCTTGCCCAGGTTGGTGCCCAGCTCTTCCACCGTTTCGATGGCCAGCGTATCCTCGCTTTTGACGGCCGCCAGGATGTCGTTCAGGTTCACCTTGCCCTGTGCTTTGTACTTGGCAGCCAGGGAGGAGGCGCGTCCTGCCGCAAGGTTTTCCCCGATCATCCTCACCAGCGCCGATCCGGAGACACCCGTCTCCAAGCAGCCAATTTTGCCGCATCGGCAAATCTGTCCGTTGTCCAGCAGGGGGAAATGGCCGAATTCTCCGCTGTAGCCCGATGTGCCGTAGTAGAGCTTTCCTTCCAGGATCATGCCCATGCCCAGGCCCCAGCTCACATTCACGAAGAGCATGTTCTTTTCCTTGAGGCCGCCGCCCAGGTATTCTCCGTACGTCATGGCGCGGGAGTCGTTCTCCAGCACCACGTGTACATTGAGGTCTTCTGCCAGGATGTGGGCGATGGTGCGGTTTTCGTCGAAGGAGTACGAGTTGCTGTAGCCGGTGGTGGGATTCACACGGCCGGGGATGCTGAGTCCCAGGCCCATGATCTTGTTCCAGTCAACATCCAGTTTGTCCAGGTATTCCCGGATGGTGGATGCCATCTGGTGGATGGTGGCCTCGTTGGCCTCCATCACGAAGGGAATGTCGTCTTTGAAATGGATGAGGCCTCCCTTGAAGTCCGTTACCGCAATGCTGGCGTGTTTGTTGCGGATGGCAACCCCCACGAAATAGCCGGCTTCCGGGTTTAGGCCGTAGATGGAAGGTCTGCGGCCGCCGGAAGTGCCGGACTTGCCCAAATCTACCATGAAACCTTCGCTCATGAGCTCTCCGATGAGTTTGGTGGCGGTAGGGACGGAGGCTCCGATGGCTTCCGAGATGGAAGCGATACTGTGTTCTCCGTGCTCAATGCATAAGTAGAGAATGGTTTTTTTGAGCAGGGAGTTTTTATTATCTTTTTTTTCGAGGAAGGTTTCTCTCATACCTTATATTTTTTGGCGCTTGCGCAAAGTTATGAAAATTTATTTGATATGCAAGTGCTCAGAATAAAAATTTTTTAAATCGAACAATACGGAAAAAATAGTATCTTTGTACTTATGTTTGTGAAGCTTAAAAACTGGTGGCGGGAATTCCGTCTGTCCCTCAGGATGAAGATCATTCTTTCCATCCTGGCCATCGCCGTGGTGCTGCTGATGTCCAGCGTCATCTCGGTGCTGGAATATCGGCATATGGCCAATTATGTCTCCGGCATGATGGCCGAAGACATCAACGACCTCCGCAATTCCCAGCGGCTGGTGGATGCAGTTGACCAGTATAACCTGCAGATCCTCACCGTTATCGGCAATGGGGACATTTCCACCATGCCCGCATTTGACCAGGAAGGTTTCCTGGACCTGTGCGACAATCTGAGGGAGTCTGTGCAGAGCGACGCCGCCCCTGTGGCAGATTCCGTGCGCCATGCATATTCGGCCTATATGCTGGCTTCCATGGAACTGGGAGAAGTGATCAAGGATGACAGCGTCAATTCCCAGGCCTGGTATTTCGACCGCCTGCAGCCCCTGTTCGGCCGCCTGAGAGGATATCTGGACAGCTTGAGCGAAACCATCCATGCCAGCCTGATGTACAATGCCAAGGAGTTTGACAGCGGCATCTACCGCAGTTTCATCCCCAGCGCCGTAGCCCTGGCCGTGGGAATTCTCCTGCTTTTCCTGCTGATGTTCTTCATCCTGGCGTATTACGTGGATCCCCTGTACAAAATGCTCAGTTCCCTGCAGGAATATCTGGGATTCCGGCGCCGCTATACGTACACCTTTGAAGGGAATGACCAGCTGGCCGACATGAACCAGGCCATCACGGACCTTGCCGAGGAAAACCGGGACCTGAGAAAACGGATGGCTGAAATAAGGGAAAGGAAAGTCGAATGAATCTGAAGGTAATATCGCGAAACGTGGGCGTGGCGCTCCTGGTGAGCTCCCTGTTCATGTTATTGGCCGTGATAGTTTCCCTCATAGACGGGGGAGACAGCGCCCTGGCACCTCTTCTGATCAGTTTTACCATCACCTTCATCGTGGGTGTGTTTCCCTTTATCTTCACCCGCAAGAACGCCAATATCTCCCTGAAGGACGGGTTCATGATCATTTTCCTGTCCTGGCTGCTGTCTTTCATCTTCGGTGCGCTTCCCTATGCCCTCTGGGGCGGTCCGTTTACGGTCATCAACGCCTGGTTCGAGAGCGTGTCCGGCTTCACCACTACGGGTGCCACCATTCTGGAAGATGTGGAAGCCCTGCCCCGGAGCCTCCTTTTCTGGCGTGCCTCCACCCATTTCATCGGCGGTTTGGGAGTTGTCGTTTTCCTTCTTCTGATTATTCCCAACACCTCTCCTATTCGCCTGAGGCTCACCAATATGGAGCTGTCTTCGCTCTCCAGGGACGACTACCGCACCCGGGCCAACAGGTCCGTGTACATTTTTGCCTCGGTGTTCCTGGGGCTGGCGGGTACCGCTTTCGTGACTTATCTGCTGCTGGGCATGGACTGGTTCGATGCTATCTGTCACGCCTTCACCGTGTGCGCCACGGGTGGTTTTTCCACCCGCAACCTGAGCATCGGCTCCTTCGGCTCGCCGCTCATTTCCATCGTCACCATCGTTTTCATGTTCCTGGGCTCTGTCCACTTCGGCCTCATTTTCATGGCGTTGGTGGGCCGTTCCCTGAAGCCTCTGAATAACCCCGTCCTGAAGTTCTATACCTTTTCGCTGGCGGTTATCGCAACCATCACGTCCCTTTCCCTCAAGCTGGAAGGGCCGGCCATGTCCTGGGGACAGGCTTTTCTGGATGGTACTTTCCAGGTGGTCAGTTATGCTTCCACTTCCGGCTTGGCTACGGCGGATAACGCCACCTGGCCCCGCCTGGCCTGTTACATGCTGGTGCTGGTTTCGCTGGTGTGCGGCTGCGCGGGTTCTACCAGCGGCGGCCTCAAGTCAGACCGTGCCATCGTGCTGTTCAAGGCCATCCGTATGCAAATCCACAAGACGCTGAATCCTTCCACCATGTTTGAGGTGCGCCTGGGCCGCCGGATCCTGCACGACGAGGAGATTTACCCGCAGGTGCTTTACCTTGCCTTGTACTTCCTTCTGGTAGGCTTTTCGGCCCTCCTTTGCATACTGGTGGGAGACCCCAACGGCCACGCCGTCCTGGGCTCTGTGGCATCCCTCAGCAATGTGGGCCCTGCGCTGGGAGATATAGGCTCCATGGGCAATTACAATGCAGAGCCCGCAGTACTCAAGTTCATTTTCTCCTTTGACATGTTCCTGGGCCGTGTAGAGATTTATCCCGTATTCGCCGTCTTTGCCGGCATTTTCAACTACAAGTATTAGTGGACCGCGCAGCCTTCCTATATACCACTTTCCTGGGTTGTTTCGCCTATGAATCCACCCCCTGCCAGGATAAGTTTCTGCATCAGGTGGCTTCTTTCATAACGGCCGATGAAGACATCCTGGTGGTGAACGGATATGCCGGAACGGGAAAGACATCGGCCCTCTCGGCCGTGGTGGGCGGGCTGTCCTCGCTGCAGATTCCCTGCGTCCTGCTGGCGCCTACGGGGCGGTCTGCCAAAGTGCTTTCGGGCTATTGCGGGAAGCCGGCCAGCACCATCCACAAGCATATTTACCGGCAGAAATCCTTCGGGGCCGACGGCATGGGCCAGTTCTCGCTGGCTCCCAACAAGGCCCGCGGCACGCTGTTCATCGTGGACGAGGTGTCGCTCATCGGCATTGCCTCCGGGGAAGGCGGCGGGGCTTTCGGCAGCGGGAATCTTCTGGCCGATCTGGTGGCTTTCGTGCGCTCCGGCGTGGACTGCAAGCTCATCCTGGCAGGGGATGCCGCCCAGCTGCCGCCTGTGGGGCTGGAAGAGTCTCCGGCCCTTTCGCCGGACTATATGGCCGGCTTCGGCGGGGTGTCGTTTGCTACGCTCACAACCGTTGTACGCCAGGCGGAAGGCTCCGGTATCCTGGTGAATGCCACGCATTTACGCACTTTGCTGGATTCTATGGACGAACCCATCGGTCAGTCTTGCCTGGGGCTTTCCGTGAACGGTTTCCCGGATATCCGCCGCATAGGCGGGGGAGAACTGCTGGAGACTTTGTCGGACGCCTACGACCGGTATGGAAGCGACGAAGTGGCCGTGCTGTGCCGCTCCAACAAGAGGGCGGTGCGGTACAATGCCGGCATCCGTGCGCAGGTGTTGTACCGGGAAGAGCGGCTGTGCCGGGGAGACCGCCTCATGGTGGTGAAGAACAACTACCGGGAAGACATTGAAGGAACGGACTACATTGCCAACGGAGATTTGGCCGAGCTGGTGCGTATCCGGCATTACGAAGACCGCTACGGCCTGCACTTTGCCGATGCCACCCTGTCCCTCCCGGATTACGGAGGCCAGGAGATTGAAACCAAGGTGCTGCTGGATACGCTGGATTCCGAATCTCCGGCCTTAACCCGCGAACAATCCCTGGCCTTGTGGGATGGAGTATCGGCCGATTATGCCCACCTGAGCACCAAAAAAAAGAGGTACGATGCTGTCAAGGAGGACCCTTTCTTCCGGGCCCTGCAGCTCAAATATGCCCACGCCATAACCTGCCACAAGGCCCAGGGCGGCCAGTGGGAATGCGTTTTTGTGGACAATCCCTTCTGGCAGGATTTCCTGGTGCCGGACGATATCAAATGGCTGTACACCGCCCTTACCCGTGCGGTGAAGACGGTGTACCTGGTGAATTTCCCTCCCCAGTTGTTCCTATAGGTTCCCGCTCCCGCACCTTCCCCGCATCTCGCCCCTGCCTAAAGCACACTTTCGGCCCTCTCCGCCCCATTCCGTGCTTTACCCCAAGGTCCCACCCCTGCCTAAAGCACACTTTCGGCCTTCTGTGCCCCATTCCGTGCTTTACCCCAAGGTTCCACTCACGCCTAAAGCACACTTTCGGCCTTCTCCGCCCCATTCCGTGCTTTACCCCAAGGTTCCACTCACGCCTAAAGCACACTTTCGGCCTTCTGTGTCCCATCCCGTGCTTAAGAAAACATAGGAAGGTTATGCAGGTAAAATCCACAAAACTGCAAGAAAACAAAAACATAACTAATTGATGTTCAAGACATTAAAAACTTATCCGTTTCTTTATTCGTTAAACGGATAAGTTGACATACCTTTGCACAAAAAGAGAACATGAATGACTTTGGACCAAAACCTGTCGATGATTGTTATCACGTTTATTCAGACGGAACAAGGGTGCTTGTATTATGCGATGAAGATGGTCAGTTTGTACTGATGATGAACCTGATAGCTGTCGTAGCCTGTTATTGCCATCTAAAAGTTCTGGCCCTGGAGGTTATGATTACCCACTTTCACTGTATTTTGAGAGGCCGCCCGGATAGCGTCAGCAAATTCAAGACAGAAATCAAGCGGCTCATTGTGAGGCATTTCAATAAAGACGGGCACCCGGAAAGAGTGAAGAATTCCATTTGGATTCAGGCCAATCCGATTAGGGACGACGAAGAGCTTCGTCGAAAGATTATCTATGTTTTCAGGAACTGTACGGAGGCCGGATATGAATATCTGCCTGAAAATTATCCCTGGGGCCCGGGTCAGACCTATTGCCATCCGACGGAAACGGGCAAATACAAAATGGTTTCCGGCTTATCCTATCGGGAACAGTGCCGGATGTTTCGGACGCGTGTAAAACTTCCGGGCCGATGGGAATACAATGCGGACGGAATGCTTGTCCCCCGCAGCTACCTGGATATGGAGTACCTGAAGAATGAGGTATTTCTCTCTCCCAGACAGTTTATTGCCTTCTTGAATGTCAAAAAGAAGGACCTGGCCGAGATGGAAGCGGCCGACGCAAGGCCGTTCCTGGACAGAAAGGACGAAAGCAATCTCAGGAAGGAGATAAGACGAAGAAGCCAGAACCAATACGGAAGAGAGGTCCTGCAACTGTCGCAGGCCGAAAAAATAGAACTGGCCACTCAGCTGTGGAATGAAAGAAAAACCTTGTCAATCAAGCAGCTGGCCAGGTTGACAAGGCTAAATCGAGATATTTTGAGGGTCATTTTACACGTCCCTCAAAAAGGACTTTAATCCAGCAGGTATTTCTTCCAGAAGGCATAGTTGGCAGCCTGGAAGTGGGCTCCCTGGTAGCCGCGATAGCCGTGCATCCCGTCCGGATAAATCATGAAATCGAAGGCGGCGCCCTGCCTTTGCAGCTGGTCTATGAGCTGAAGGGTGTTCTGGAAATGGACGTTGTCGTCACCGGTTCCGTGGGTGATTTTGAGCATTACACTACCATCGGCCTGGCCTTCCTTGGCGGGATAATTGCCCACGCGGTGGATGACGGCCGTCTTTTCATAGCCTTCCGGGTTGTCCTGGGGCGTACTCATGAAACGCTCCGTGTAATGGGTGTCGTAGAGCATCCAGTCGTAAACGCCGCCGCCGGCAATGCCGTAATGGAAGTATTCCGGAGCGGTGCACACCAGGAGCGTTGTCATGGTGCCTCCAAAGCTGAAACCTTCCACGCCAATCTTGTCGGCCTTTACATACGGGAGGCTCTGCAGCCACTTGGCCCATTCTACAAAATCCGTAATCTCCACCGTGGAAAGCTGCTTGTAAATGGCATCGGTGCCCGCCCGGCCGTTGTGACCGGCGGCGCGGCAGTCGGCAATGAGCTCAATGATACCGTTTTGGGCATACCAGCCGTAGCGGGCGGGGTGCACCCAGCGGTCAAAGACCTGCGGGGTATCGGGACCGCCGTAGATATCTACGTGCACCGGATACTTCTTGGCCGGGTCAAAGTTTTCCGGGTAATAGATGACGCCCGGCAGTTCCAGGCCGTCCACCGTAATGGAAACCAGCTCTCCAGTGGGCCCTTCATAACTGCCCTGGCTGGCAATGACTTCGGACTTGCCCTTGAGGTTGTGCATATGGATTTCCCATGGAGTCTTCAGATTGGAAGCCCGGGTGATGAAGTGCTTGCCGTCGGGCGAGAAAGAGACGTCCTGAACATACAGGGAAGGGTCTGTAAGGGCCGATATCACCCCCTTCGCCGAAACCTTGTAGAGGGTCTTGCGAACATGGGAGTCCCGCTCGGCCAGGAAATACACCGTTCCGTCTTTTTCGGCCCTCAGGAGTTCTATGCGCCAGTTGGGACCGTTAGTGAGACGTTTGAGCTGGCCATCGTAGGTGAGGAAATAAATCTGCTGCCAGCCGGTCTCGAAGCTGCGCACCATATAGAGGCCTTTTTCGGTGAAGAGCATGCCTTCAATCCAGTCCAGCCAGGTGGACACTTCCTCGTGGTAGATGGCCTTTTTGCTGCCATCTGCCGGGGAAACGGCAAACAGGTCCAGGGTATTCTGGATGCGGGGCTCGCGGCTCACGAAAAACTGCTTGCTGTCGGCCCCCCAGAAGGGTGTGCTGAAGTACTGGTCTTCCTTTTCGTTAAAATCGGCCCAGGTAATATCGCCGCCGGAGGGCTTTACAAAGCCGATTTTTACCTCCGGATTGCGCTCTCCGCATTTGGGATAACGGGTGCGGCGGAGCACTCCGTCCTGTCCTTTTGGGGAATAGATGGGGAACATGGGAACCTGAGTGTCGTCAAAGCGGTAGAAAGCCAGGGTCTGGCTGTCGGGACTCCACCAGAAGGCGCGGTAGCGGGAAGGACGGCCGAAAATTTCTTCGTAATATACCCAACTGGCGTATCCGTTCATGATGGTTTCGGTTCCGTCGAAGGTGAGGCGCTTCTCTGCCCCGCTGGCAATGTCCACCACATAGAGGTCGTTGTCCCTGGTGAAAGCGAGCATGGAGGAATCCGGGCTGAAGGTGAGATTCACGGCTCCTTCCGGCTTCAGGGGGAAATCGGCATACCTTTCCGGGGCCTGGAAGCCTTCGGTACGGAGGGTTTTGCCATTTTTGAGTGTGAGCTTGAAGCCGTTCCCGTCCGTGAACGAGCCGTCGTAGCTGAATGCCACTTCTTTGTTGCTCAGCCATTTATTGGCTACGGGGATGGGCTGGAGCCGGTTTTGGGCCCCGATGGGCGCCTGTACTGCCACCAGCAGTCCCAGCGCCAGGATAAAGTTCGTCGCTTTCATGACCCTAAAGGTACAAAGTTTTTTGTTAATTCTCTCCGCTCCCATGCTCTAAAGCACAGAATGTGATAATTCGGGCCGAAAGTGTGCTTTAGGCGGGGGTGGAACCTTGGTGTAAAGCACGGAATGGGGCGGAGAAGGCCGAAAGTGTGCTTTAGGCGGGAACGGGAGAGATAGGGGGGAAAGGCGGTGAAGTTTTGGAGATGCGCGGAAAAAGCGGTAAATTTGGGGCTGGAATGGTTCAGAACGAGTATATTTGGGACCCTCTTCGTAAAAAGAGTGTGCGGAACACGCCCGAGGAGGCGGTGCGGCAGTGGTTCATCTCCGTGCTGCACGAGGGCATGAAAGTGCCGGAGCACATGATGGGAAGCGAGGTGGCCTTCCGGCACGGCGCCAAGGAGTACCGGGCCGATATCGTGGTGTACAGCCGCGAGGCCTCGCCGGTGATGGTGGTGGAGTGCAAGCGCCCGGAGGTGGAACTGGACCAGGAGGTGGTGGACCAGGCGTTGAGATATAATAACGAATTGAATGTAAAATACATAGCTGTTACCAATGGCACCAAGACGTTCATTTTTGAACGCACGGCCGATGGCTGGCAGTTCATGCAGAAAGCCCCTGTGTGGGAGGAGATGTTGTGCAAACATTAGCAGAGCAATACCTGACTCATCCGGTATTCAAGCTGGTGAGTGATACGGCCGGGGAACTGGGCGTACGGGCCTTCGTGATAGGAGGCTATGTGCGGGACTGTTTCCTGGGGAAGCCCAATGAAGACATAGACATTGTGGTGGAAGGCAGCGGAATCCGGCTGGCCCAGGCCGTCGCCGGAAAATGCAAGGCCAAGGTGAGCGTGTTCCGAAACTTTGGAACGGCCATGCTCAAATACAAAGGCATGGAAGTGGAGTTCGTGGGGGCCCGGAAAGAGAGTTACAACCGGGATTCCCGCAAGCCCATCGTGGAAGACGGAACGCTGGAAGAGGACCAGTTAAGAAGGGATTTTACCATCAACGCCATGGCTTTCAGCCTGAACAGGGAAGATTACGGGGCCCTGGTAGATCCTTTCGGCGGCATCCGGGACCTGGCCGCGGGCATTATCCGAACCCCGGTGGAGCCGGAACAAACTTATTCCGACGACCCTCTGAGAATGCTCCGGGCCATCCGTTTCGCCGCCCGTTTAAGCACGGAAGAACATCCTTTTACCATAGTTCCGGAAAGCCTGGAAGCCATGAAAGCCATGGCGGACCGCATGCAAATCCTTAGCAGGGAACGCATTGTGGAGGAACTGGACAAGATGCTCATGACCGCCAACCCGGCCATGGCGTTTGAACTGATGGAACAGACCGGCCTCCTGGCCCGTTTCCTGCCGGAGCTAAGCCGCCTCAAGGGGGTGGAAACCGTGGATGGGAAAGGCCACAAGGAGAATTTCACCCATACGTTGCAGGTGGTGCAGAATGTGATCCGTTTTGAGAAGGAAGAGGGGAGGGAACCCAACCTGTGGCTGCACTGGGCGGCCCTTCTGCACGACATTGGGAAACCCATCTCCAAACGGTACCAGCCCGGCCTGGGCTGGACTTTCCACGGTCACGACGTGGTGGGCGCCCGCATGGTACCGGAGATTTTCCAGAAGCTCAAGATGCCCCTGAACGAGAAGATGAAATACGTCCAGAAGCTGGTGGGCCTGCACTTGAGGCCCATTGCGCTGGTGGACGACGAGGTGACGGACAGCGCCGTGCGCCGCCTTCTCTTTGACGCCGGGGATGACATCGAAGACCTCATGCTGCTGTGCAATGCCGATATCACCTCCAAGAACCCCGCCAAGGTGGCCCGCCTGCGCCGCCATTTTGAGCAGGTGAAGGAGAAGATGGCCGAGGTGGAGGCGAAGGACGAAATCCGCAACTGGAAGAACCCCATCACGGGAGACTATATCATGGAAGTCTTCGGTCTTTCGCCGTGCAACACCATAGGCCAGCTCAAGGAGATGGTGAAGGACGCCGTGCTGGACGGAAAGATTCCCTACACTTTTGAGGCGGCCGATGCATATATGCGGGAAAAGGCGGCCGAAATGGGACTGCAGGCGGGAGATTCTTCGCTTCGCTCAGAATGACAATAGAACAGTACATCGCTTACATCCGGGATGTCCGGCGGTATTCACCCCGGACGCAGGCTCTGTACCGGGAGGCCCTCGAAGGCTTTGCCCAGTGGGCCGAGATGTCCGGTCAAGCCGGGCATGACGTCATGGCCGACCTGATCGGCCATCTCATCCCTTCCCGGCTGCGGGAATATGAGGCGCACCTGATGGAGCGGGGGTTGAAGCCCCGGACGGTGCACCTGCACATGAGCGCCCTCAGCGGGTACTGCAACTTCCTTGTCAAGGAGGGGGAGCTCAAGTCCAATCCCGTGCGGGGCGTGAAACGGCCCAAGATGGAAAAACGGCTGCCGGAGTACTATACGGAAAAGTCCATGGAAGAGTACCTGGCGGCATCGGCCCACGCGGCGGGGCAGGAAGAACTGGCCATCCTGCAAAGCCTGAAGCCGGGAGACAGGCTAGCCTCCGAACTCTATAACCGGCGGCTTAGGAGGCTTATCGTGAGCCTTTTGTATGCCACGGGTATCCGGAGGGCAGAGCTCATAGGCCTCCAGCGAAAGCAGTTGGACAGGGAAAGGAAAACCCTCCGTGTGCGGGGCAAGGGAGATAAAATGCGAGAAATTCCCCTCATTGCTTCCGTACTTGAAGAAATTTTACTATATTTACAAGCAGCTAAATCGATGGTAGGGGAAGGAACGCCGGAAAGCCCCCTCCTCATAACGGAAAAGGGCAACCCCCTGTACCCGGAATATGTGGACCGGGCCGTGAAAGCGGAACTGGACGGCTATGGGATCACCGGGAGGAAATCCCCCCACGTGCTCAGGCATTCGCTGGCCACCGCCCTCCTGGACGAAGGAGCAGACCTGAATGCCATCAAACAGATGCTGGGCCATTCCAGCCTCGCGGCCACCGAGGTGTACACCCACAACTCCATCGAAAGGCTCAAGGCACAATACATGAACGCCCATCCCCGGGCAAAAAACGAAGAAAGTCATGATTAATGTCAAGTCCCTGAAGTTCAACGCAGACGAGAAGCTGCTGGACTTCATTGAGAAGAAAGTTGGAAAAGTAGAGAAGTTCTTCGACAACATGGGTGATATCGAAGTCACCCTCAGTCTCCTTCCGGACGCCGAAAACAAGAGCGTCAAGCTCCAGACCCACATCCCCGGAGAAGACCTCATCATCGAGCGCAACGCCCGCACCTTCGAAGAGGCCGTCACCGAGGCTGCCGATGCTCTGAAAGAAAAGATTGTCCGCGCCAAAGAAAAGAAGTTTGCCAAATAGTCTGTAGTTTTCTGAATCGAAGATACACATGTTAAGAGTCTGTTTTGAAATGATTCAATAAATTCTTTATGTTTCTTTTTGGTAAATTTTCAAGAAAAATTTCCACAAAAATAAACTATAAATAAAAATATCAATCATT
>CAJOLS010000028.1 GCA_905235535.1 uncultured Bacteroidales bacterium | reverse complement strand
CCGTTCCTTCGTGATGGCCGATATCCCCGGCATCATCGAGGGCGCCCATGAGGGGCGGGGGATAGGCATGCGCTTCCTCCGGCACATCGAGCGCAACTCGGTGCTGCTGTTCATGGTAGCGGCCGACGAGCCGGACGTGGCCAAGGGCTACAAAATCCTCCTCAACGAGCTGGAAGAGTACAATCCGGAGCTCCTGGTAAAAGACCGCGTACTGGCCGTGACCAAGACAGATTTGATTGACGAAAAGCAGAAGGCCAAGATAGAAAAGAAGCTTCCGGCCGATATTCCCCACGTCTTCATTTCCTCGGTGGCACAGGTGGGCCTGGACCAACTTAAAGAGACTCTATGGAAAGCATTATCCAAATAGACCAGCAGCTGACGCTCTGGATTAACCAACACAACCTGGAAGCCCTTAACGGGTTCTGGCATTTTGTTTCCCAGATTCGCGTGTGGTTTCCCTTTTACGCGCTTATCGGAGGCCTTATTATCTGGAAACTGGGCTGGAAGAAGGGCCTTTGGATTGTGGGCTTTGCCATCCTCGGAGTCATCCTCACAGACCAGCTGGCCAATACCTTCAAGGAAGGGTTCATGCGCCTTCGCCCCTGCCGGGACCCTTGGATGACAGCGCACGGCGTCCTGTGCCCGGACGGTCTCATAGGCGGTATGCACAGCTTCTATTCCGGCCACGCATCCAACACCTTTGGCTTTGCCGCCTTCATCTGGGCCAGCCTCAAGCTAAATGACAAAGGACACAGCTACCGCTGGGTGGGCTGGTGCATGTTTCTCTGGGCGGCAGTGGTAGCCGTAAGCCGCATCATGCTGGCGGCCCATTACCTGGGAGATATTCTGGTGGGCAGCCTCATAGGAACCGCCATCGGGCTTTCGCTGGCGTACTGCGCCCGCTGGATTATCGTTAAAGAACGCCTGTAAGTATTTCCATCCGGGTGGTGTGGGAGCCTTTCAGCAGCACGGTACAGCCCTGGAGCGGATGCTCCTGCAGATACTTCGCCAGGTCTTCAGACGTGGCGAAAGTTTTATGGGAAGTGCCCGCAGCCGCCTTGGCGAATTCTTCTCCCACCAAATAGGCCTCCGTGTCCTGAAGCCGTTCCACTACACGCTTGTGCTCTGCCTCTGCATCGGCCCCCAGTTCCCGCATGTCTCCCAGCAGGGCCACCTTGCGGCCCGGCATCAGGGCCAGGTTGTCCAAGGCCACGGCCATGGAAGAAGGGTTGGCGTTATAGGCATCTACAATGAGGGTATTCTTCTCTGTCTTAACCAGTTGGGAACGGTTATTGGAAGGAACGTAGGAAGCGATGGCCTGCAGGGCGTCCTCCCGGGGCACATCAAAGTACCAGGCCAGTTTGAGGGCGGCCAGGATGTTGGCGGCGTTGTACGCTCCCACCAGCCGGGTCTTCAAAACGGCATCTTCAAACCCCAGTTCCACAAAGGGATTGGCCTTAACCTGAACGCCCTCGCGGGTGTAGGTGATGGCTTCCAGTCCCCTCCGGGCCAGCATTTCCTGCAGCACGGTGTCGTCGGCATTGGCAAACACCACGCCGTCGTACTCCTTCAGATAGTCATAGAGCAGTCCCTTGGCGTGTTTCACGCCCTCGAAGCTGCCGAAACCCAAAAGGTGTGCCTTGCCCACATTGGTGATGAGTCCCAGGTTGGGCTGGGCCACGGCCAAAAGGGGCTTGAGGTCTTCGGGATGGCTGGCACCCATCTCCACAATGGCCAGCTGGGCACGGGGGCCGATCTTTAGCACCGTAAGCGGCACGCCAATCTCGTTGTTCAGGTTGCCTTCCGTGGCGCTTACCCGGTACGCCGCACCAAGGGCCGTCTTGATGAGCTCCTTGGTGGTGGTTTTCCCGTTGGTGCCGGTAAGGCCGATAACGGGGATGCGCAGCTGCCGGCGGTGGTGCGCCGCCAGGGCCTTCAGGGTTTCCAGGGTGTCAGGCACTTTGATGAGGCGGGGGTCATCGGCCTGCAGGTCCTCCCCTGCCACGGCGTACGAGGCGCCTTTCTCCAAAGCCTGGAGGGCAAAGCGGTTGCCGTCGAAATTCTCTCCCTTGAGGGCAAAGAAAAGCTGGTTCTTGTTGAGGGTACGCGTGTCGGTGGAGACGCCTGCGGAATGCAGATAGATATCGTATAATTCTTGAATATTCATGGGATTCTTCACTTCGTTCAGAATGACAGAGGGGGTGTTCAGAATGACAGAGGGCTATTTCCCAATGACAGAAGGCTATTTTCCAGTGCTTCCAAATCCTCCGGCGCCACGGACTGTGGCATCCAGCTGCTCCACCTGCTCCCATTCCACCTGCTCGTGGCGGGCAATCACCATCTGGGCAATCCGCTCACCGGGGACAATCTCGAAGGGCGTGTCTGAGAGGTTTACCAGAATAACCTTGATTTCTCCCCGGTAATCGGCATCGATGGTTCCGGGAGTATTGAGTACGGTGATGCCGTGCTTGGCGGCCAGCCCGCTGCGGGGACGCACCTGGGCCTCATACCCGGCCGGCAGGGCTATGGAAAGGCCGGTGGGAACCAACGTGCGCTGCAGGGGCTGCAGGGTGACGGATTCTGCCAGGTTGGCCTTGAGATCTACGCCTGCGCTCTGCTCCGTAGCGTAGGACGGGCAGGGAAAAGGAGATTGGTTAACTATTTTAACAATCATTATTTAGGAGCTTTTATATACAGGACTACTGCAATGATGGTATAGAGGTAGTTGGGCAGCCAGATGGCTATGGACGCCGGCAGGGTATCCGTTATCACAAACATCTCGCTGAACTGCATGAAAAGGATGTAGGAGAAACCCAGGGCCGTTCCCGCCGCCAGGTTCCAGCCCATTCCTCCCCTCTTCTTCTTGGTGCACAGCGCCAGGCCGATGATGGTAAGGATAATGGTGGAGAAGGGCAGCGAATAGCGGTTGTTCTTCTCGATGAGCGCCCGGTTCACGGAGGCGTCCCCTCGCATGATCTGGGTATCTATCAGCTGGTCCAGCTCCCGTTTGTTCAGACGCTGGATGGTGAATTTATTCAGGAAAAAGTCATCCCTGGTGAGGCTTAGGGTGGTATCCATCTGCCTGCCGCTGCGAATGTGGTCCCGCATGCCCTCGTCATAGTCCCGGATGAACCAGTTGCGAAGATGCCACACACCGGTGAGGGTGTCATACTGGGCGCTTTCGGCCGATAACTTGGAATGCAGCCGCCCGCCGGAAAGGTCTTCCAGCGTAAAACTGTATGCCGTATTGTTGTAGGCGCTGAAGCTTTCCAGATACACAAAATGGTCATTCTCCAGCTTGTAGTGCATGTCGTGCCCTATGGTCACCTTTCGCCAGGGATTGTACTTCTGCTCAAATTCCACACGAACGCCATTGGCGTGAGGCAGTACCCATTGACCCAGCTCCAGGGAGAGCAGCGCAATGAAACAGGCCGATACCATATACGGCAACACAAACCTGTGGTAACTGATTCCGCTGGAGAGCATGGCCACCACCTCCGAATTCTGCGTCATCCTGGAGGTGAAGAAAATCACCGTGAGGAAGACGAACATGGGCGAATACTGGTTGATGAAAAACGGCACCCAGTTCACATAATAGTCAAACACAATCTCTCTCAGCGGCGCTTCCTTCTTGATGAAGTCCTCAATCTTTTCGCTGATGTCGAAAATGATGATGAGCACCGCTAAGAAAAGGATGGATACGAAAAACGTAACCAGGAATTTGCGGATAATGTACCAGTCCAGCCGCTGGAGTCCTCGGAACCTGAAACTCATAACCTCTGCATCAGTTTAGGGATAACGGCATTCTTCCAGGAGAGGAAGTCTCCGGAGAGGATATGTTCGCGGGCCACCCTCACCAGGTCCAGATAGAAGGCCAGGTTGTGCTCCGTGGCCACCATGGCGGCAAACATTTCCTTGGCCATGAACAGGTGATGGATATATGCCCGGGTGTAGTAGCTGTCCACAAAAGAGGTTCCCAAAGGGTCCAGGGGGCCGAAATCTTCCGTCCACTTGGAATTGCGCATGTTCATGATGCCATTCCATGTAAAAAGCATGCCGTTGCGGCCGTTGCGGGTGGGCATCACGCAGTCGAACATGTCTATTCCGCGGGCAATTCCTTCCAGGATGTTGGCGGGCGTACCCACACCCATGAGGTAACGGGGCTTGTCCTGCGGCAGCAGCGGGCAGGTAATCTCCAGCATCTCGTACATTTTCTCTGTGGGCTCCCCTACCGCCAGGCCCCCTACGGCATAACCGCCGCGGTTGGCATTGTCCAGTTTGAGGGCGTGCTCCACCGCCTGTTTCCTAAGTTCCGGATATACGCAGCCCTGGATGATGGGGAACATCACCTGCTGGTATCCATACAGGGGTTCCGTCTCGTCAAAATGGCGTGCGAAACGCTCCAGCCAGCCCTGGGTGAGCCTCAGGGACTTGGCTGCGTACCGCTCGTCGGCATCTCCCGGGCAGCATTCGTCCAGGGCCATGATGATATCGGCCCCTATGATGCGCTGGGTTTCCACGTTGTTTTCCGGGGTGAAGATGTGTTTGCTGCCGTCAATGTGGGAGGAGAACTTGCAGCCTTCTTCCGTGAGCTTGCGGATGGGCGCCAGGGAGAAGATCTGGAACCCGCCGCTGTCCGTGAGGATGGGCCTGTCCCAATGTTCGAACTTATGCAGCCCGCCGGCCTTGTAAAGGGTATCCAGGCCGGGCCTCAGGTACAGGTGATAGGTGTTGCCCAAAATAATCTGGGCCTTGATATCCTGCTCCAGGTCCCGGTGATATACGCCCTTGACGGAGCCCACCGTTCCCACCGGCATGAAGATGGGAGTGAGGATTTCTCCGTGGTCCGTAGAAATCTTTCCTGCGCGGGCGGAACTGGCCTGGTCGGCAGCTATCTTTTCTAATTTGAACATCCTTGAGGATTAAACATACAAAAGTACGGATTTTTTCGTAAATTTGCATGAATTGAGCCATCGAAAACAATAACACAGAATACCATTATGCAGATCAAGATCAAACCCGTTACCGTCAAACTCATCGTGATGAACTTCCTGGAGTTTGCCGTCTGGGGCGCCTACCTCACTTCGCTGGGCCGCTACCTGGGCAATATCGGCCTGGGGAGCCAGATCAAATGGTTCTTTGCCATGCAGGGCATCGTGTCCATCTTCATGCCCACCCTCATAGGCATCGTGGCCGACAAGAAAGTGGAGGCCCAGAAGATGCTCTCCATCTGTCATGCCCTGGCCGGTCTGTTCATGATCTCGGCCGGTATCTATTGCATGTCGGCCTCAGAATCGGTGGAATTTCTGCCGCTGTTCCTGCTGTACAGCCTCAGCGTGGCCTTTTTCATGCCCACCATCGCCCTGGTCAACTCCGTTGCATATAACGCTCTGGGGAAAGAAGGGATGGATCCCGTGAAAGAATTCCCGCCCATCCGCGTGTTCGGTACCGTGGGCTTCATCTGCAGCATGCTCTTCACCAATTTCCTGCACATCGGCGGTGTTGCCATGCAGGACAGCTACTATCAGCTCATCAGCTCCGGTATCCTCTCGCTCATCCTCTGCGCCTATGCCCTCACCATGCCCAGGTGCCCGGTCAACCGCTCCGGCGGCAAGAAGAGCATTTCCGATGCCTTCGGCCTCAAGGCTTTCTCCCTGTTCAAGGACAGCCAGTTTGCCATCTTCTTCATTTTCAGCATACTCCTGGGGGCTTCCCTCCAGATTACCAACGGTTATGCCAATACCTTCCTGGGCTCTTTCGCCGCAGATCCGGCCCTGGCCGACACCTTCGCCGTCAAGAATTCCAACGCCCTCATTTCCATTTCCCAGGCTTCCGAGACCCTTTGCATCCTGCTCATCCCCTTCTTCATGAAACGCTACGGCATCAAGAAGGTGATGCTCATCTCCATGTTTGCCTGGGTGTTGCGCTTTGCCTTCTTCGGCATGGGTAACCCCGCCATGCCCGGCGTGCTCCTGTTCATCCTCAGCTGCATCGTGTACGGTATGGCCTTCGATTTCTTCAACATCTCCGGCTCCCTGTATGTGGAACAGAACGCCGCCCGGGACATCCGTTCCAGCGCCCAGGGCCTGTTCATGATGATGACCAACGGCTTCGGCGCCACCATCGGCACCCTGGCCGCCGGTGCGGTGGTAGATGCCTGCGACGTGTTCAACACCCCTGCCAACTGGCCCCATGCCTGGTACATCTTCTCCGGCTACTCCCTGGTAGTGGCCATCCTCTTCTGGATTCTGTTCAAAGACACCCGGCGGAAAGAGGCATAGTCAGTCCTCTTCCTTCCTGGACAGGCACTCCAGCCTTTTGATCCTGGACGGAGTCATCTCATATTGCAGGTCAAACACGGCAAAGATGTCGTGACGGCCCACGCGCCGGTAAGAAGTGATGAACCGGGCATCAAAGCCCAGGTGGGCCAGCGTAAGCAGGTCTATGGTTTCTACGCCCATCTTGTACAGCCTTTCCAGGATGGCATGGTTCAGGTCTATCTTCCTTAACACCGCATTCTCCAGCTCTTCCCTTACAGGGTAGCGCCTTTTGTTGTGATAGCGGTTCTTGCAGTCGGCACAACAGAACTTGCGGTCGGCCCTGCCATACAGGATTTCCTTTCCGCATTGCAGGCAACGCGTCTGAATTTTGAAATATTTGAGCGTATAGGCCATAAGCCGGTTTTTGGCAAAGGTGAAAAACGGGATCGAGAAAACCAAGCATCGTAAAAAACATTTCCTAAAATATTTCTGTTTCTGTAAAACAACAAAAAAAGCGAGTCGTAAGAAAGATTCTTGCGATTCGCTTTTTTTCTTTTGAAAAGCAAGGCAAAACATACAAAAAGCATCAAAAACAAAAAAATCTGCAGGGTATGCAGGACCCGGGCGATGGAGATGGAAACTTTCCACCTTTACTTTGCTTCCGGGGTCTGCGGCAGCGCGCGCCGGTTCAGGGCCCAGGTTCAACGAATAATTAGTGATTGTATGGAATTCTTAAACAAAATCGAACTCAAGGGCGTGGTAGGACGCGCCGAAATCAACAGTTTCAACAACAGCCAGGTGTGCAACTTCTCGGTGGTTACCGAATACAGCACCGTTGACAAGGAGCGCAACTCCATTATCGAGACCGCCTGGTTCAACGTATCGGCCTGGAGCGGCCGCAACGACATCAAGGACCTCTATAATATCCAGAAAGGCTCCTGGGTGCACGTATATGGGCGCCTCCGCGTTCGGAAATACACCACCCAGACCGGAGAAGAGCGTTCTGCCATGGATGTCATAGCCACCAAGGTGGAGCTGCTCCAGAAAGAAGAAGACGCGTCCTCCATGCAACCCCAAAAAGACTGATTCCCATGAACACAGCCTGCCAACGCCATTTCCTGCCGGTGCTCCTGCTGCTGGCCACCGCCTGCGCTCCCGCCTCCCACCTGAGGCAGCTGAGGGAGGGCCGGATGACAGCCCAGCTGTCGCTCAGTGAAGAAAGGGAACTGCCCAACCTGGATGTGGGCGCTCCCGTGCACCGGGACACCCTGGTGGTGGAAGACCCCGAAGGGCGTGAGGTCATCATCATGAAAGCCGTCAAGGACGAGAATGGAGAGATGGTGGCCCACGAAACCCTTGATGCCGCCAAGATTACCGCGCGCTTCCGCAACGTAGCGGAACGCGGAGGAAGTGTAGACCTCCGCTTCCAGATTCTGGTTCCGGAAAAGATGCAGGACAGCGACTGGCAGCTGTGTTTCTACCCGGACCTGTTTGTCCTGGAAGACAGCATCCGCCTGGAGCCCGTCCTCATTACCGGCGACAATTACCGCAAAGCGCAGCTCAGAGGCTATCAGCAGTACCGCCGCTTCCTGGAATCCCTGTCGGCCGATTCGCTTCACTTCGTAGATCACAGGCAGCTGGAGAACTTCCTCCGGCGCAACATCCCTTCCATCTACCGCTTCCGCACGGACAGCAGTTACGTTTCGGACGAAACCTTTACATCGGCCTTCGGCATTACGGAACAAAGGGCCCTGGAGCACTATACCAACGGCCTCAGAGTACGCCTGAACCGCCGGAAGGTGGAACGGAAGGAGGAGATGTTCCGGCAATTGGTGAAAGCGCCCATCGTGACGGAGGGGCTGCGCCTGGACACGGTGATCCGGCAGATTGGAGGCGACATCGTTTACGAATATGTGCAGTCCCTGCGTGTGCGTCCCAGGATGCGAAAGGCCTCCGTGGTCCTGGGCGGGGAAGTTCTCCAGGACGGACAAGTCATCTACCACGTTCCGGCCAGCGAGCCCCTTACCTTCTATATCAGCTCCCTGAGCAGTCTGGCAGACAACCGCGTGCGGTACAAGACCAAGGTCATCAGCCGCACCGTCCAGGCCAACACCGCCTGCTACATTGAATTTGAGCAGGGAAAGGCCGACATCAGGGAAAGCCAGGGGAACAACCCGGCCGAGATGGGGCGCATCCGCGAGAACCTGGTGAGCCTGGTGGAAGACCAGGTATTTGACCTGGATTCCATCGTGATTACCGCCTCCTGCTCGCCGGAGGGCACCTGGGACAGCAACCGGAAGCTCTCCGTACAGCGCTCCCAGTCCGTTTCCAGGCACTACCAGGACTTCCTGAAAAAGAGGGAGGATTCCCTCCGAAGGAGCCAGGGCATCATCCTCTCCATGGACGACAGTTACCGGAAAGCCAAGAAGGAGACCATCCGCTTCCTTCCCCGCTACGATGCCGAGAACTGGACCATGCTGGACGCCCTTGTGCAGAAGGACAGCACCCTCCGCCAGGCCGATAAAGACCGTTACGAGGGGCTCAAGGCCATTACGGACCCGGACCTTCGCGAAAAGGAGCTGCAGGGACTCCCCTGCTACCGGTATCTGAGGGAAAACCTCTATCCCCGGTTGAGAACCGTCCGCTTCGACTTCCACCTGCACCGAAAAGGAATGGTGAAGGACACCATCCACACCACCGAGGTGGACAGCACCTACCTGGAAGGCGTATCGGCCCTGAAGGAAAGGGAATATGAAAAAGCGCTGACGCTGCTGAAAGACTACAAGGATTACAACACCGCCATCGCCTACGTATCCCTGGACTACAATGCATCGGCCATGGCCATCCTGGCCGATTTGGAAAAAACGCCGCAGGTGAACTACATGATGGCCCTGCTCTACGCCCGCAAGGGAGACGACCAGAATGCCGTCCAGTCCTACCTGCATGCCTGCCACGAAGACCGTTCCTATGTTTTCAGGGGAAACCTGGACCCGGAAATCAATGTCCTCATCCAGCGATACGGCCTTAATCAGGAAAAAGAAGATATTAATTATTAACCATTTACATCCATTATGAGAAAAATCCTTACTTTTGCCGCCTGCCTTTCCCTGGCAGCCTGCCAGGCATCCCTTACCACAAACGGGCCCGAAAACCCGGAAGCAGAACCCGAAGGGGCCCTCCAGGTGCAGTTGATTCTTCCGGATTCCCCCGCCACCAAGGTAGCGGAGGCAGACACCGACGAATCGGCCGTCCGGTCCCTGCAAATCTTTGTCTTCAAAAATGCCGGTGACACCAATCCCGCCCATAACCTGAGGGAGACCGACAAATGGAGCGCCGACGGGGTAACCACCCTCACGGTGAACACGTATGTAGGGGAGAAAAAGGTGTGGGCGCTGGTGAATGCTCCCCGCCAGTCTTTCGCCAACGAGCAGGAGCTCCTGTCCCATTATTCCATGCTGGAGGACAATACCGCCACGGCCCTGGTAATGACAGGAAGCGCCACCGCCCGGGTGGGAGAGAACAATACGGCCGCATCCGTGGGGTCTGTCACCACCGTTCCCATAACCGTGAGCCATCTGGGGGCCCGGATTTCCATACAGAAGGTGAATGTGGACTTTTCGGGCACTTCGTTGGAAGGCTGCTACCTGGATATCAAGGAAGTGTACATCCTCAACGCCGTCAACAGCATCAGCCTGGCAGGGACTGCCCGCACCAAGGCCGAACTGGATTTATCGGCCAACTGGTACAACCTGGAGGCCTGGGACGCCTCCCTTCCGGCCACAGCCGGCACCATCCTGGGAGACCGGGGGGATCTGGGCATTTCCATCGGCCCTACCACCGGCTCCAAGGAGCTGAACCGCTATTTTTACGTGTATCCCAATGCGTCCACGGCCCAGGATGACAATACCGGTTCCAAGGCATCGGCCCGGCTCACCCGCATGATTGTGCACGGATATATCCGGGGAAATGCAGGGCGCAACCAGGGAGACAACCTGGCCCATGCAGAAGAATCCTATTACTGCCTGGACATTCCCAAATCCAGTACCGGAGCCACCCTGGAGCGCAACCATACCTATGATATAACGGAGATTACCATCACCCTTCCCGGCGGAGCCTCCGACCAGCCCGGAGACCGTCCCCAGTTTGGCAAAATAACGGCCAACGTCACTGTCAGCGACTGGGGAGGACACACCACCCTCACCTACGAGCTTTAGCCATGAAAAACAAGATTCCATTCCTGGGGGTTGTCGGCCTCCTGATATCCTGCCAGAGCCTTGTCCTGGAGAACCGTATCGAATGCCCCGGCAGACTGCTTTTCGACATCGAGAACGCCGCCTCCTTCGATGGCGTGAGCCCCGTGTACCTCGCGGCCTATTCCCGGACGGAAGAGACTTTCCTATCGGCCGACACCACGGTGGTAAACGACATTCAGGACCAGTCTTTCTATTTACAGGTGAAGAAGTTGGATGCCGTCACAGGCTATGGAGTCATGGGCTTTCAGGGGGCCCGGAAGCAAGGGGGATTCCAATGGGTGGTGGAGGAGGGGGCCAGCTATGTGCCGCTTTTCCGCTTTGCCTACGAGAAAGGCCCTTCGCCGGAGGAATCCATCCTTCTTCCCGTAGAATTCGTAAAGGATTTCTGCCGAGTAACCGTCCATTTTACCTATCTGGACCCTCACGGAACGGCCGGGGGACGCATCCCCTTCCGCCTTTCCATCACCGGACACACCATAGGCATTGATGCCTCTACCGGCATCCCCGTCAAGGGGACTTTCCGCCACGCTCCGGAAGAGGAAGACGGGGGACATTTCCGTTTCATCGTCCCCCGCCAGGCCGATCATACCCTTACCATGGAACTCTACGGCATCCCGGAGCGGGGGCAGGAGGAAGGGCTGGCGGCCTCCTTCAACCTGTGGGACCTTTTCCAGGAGCAGGAGGGATTCTCCTGGGAGGCCAAGAACCTGGCCGATGTCACCCTGTCATTCGACTATACGGAGGCCCGGTTCTCCATTACCGTAGCCGAATGGGAAAAGGGAGACAACCTGGTATTTGAGCTGTAGCACCATGAGACCGTTTGTCAAGATGTTGGTCTGGCTGGGATTCCCTTTCCTGGCCTGCACCCGGGAAGCCCCTTCCGCGCCGGAGCCGCCCTCGGAGGAAGAATGCCTCCTGCAGTTGACGCTGGTGAGCGAACCCGTCACCAAAAGCATCCTCCCTTCAGGGATGGAAAACCGCCTGGACAATGCTTTTGTGCTCCTGATGGGAGAAAACGGCTTTTCCCGCCACCGGTACTTGGATTTCACATCGGACTCTCCATCCCCTTCCATAGAGTGGAAAATGCCTGCAGGACAGGACTATACCATTTATGCCGTGGGGAATATGGGGGACATCTACTCTTCCCTGCCCCGGACGGAGCAAGGCCTGGACCCGCCTGCTTTCCGCTACGAAGTTCCGGCCTATTCCGCTTTGAAGGCCCTGCCTATGGCCCGGACGGTTTCCCTGCCTGCCAGAGAGCTTTCCCACGGGGGCAGCCTCCGGCTTCCCATCAGTCTGGAAAGGCTCATGGCCAGGGTGGACGTGCGCATCGACAAGTCCGGCATCACCGGCGGAGAGGCTGCGCACGCGCTGCGGTCGGCCTCCTTGCACCTTAGGCAGGTGGCGCGGTTCCTCTATCCTTTCCGGGCGGAAGGCTCAAAGGCCCAGGCAGAAGAGGAAGTCTTCCCCGGCAACACGGATTATTATGAATTCGGCCCTGCAGAGGCGTGGGAAGTGGATTCCGGTCCTATTACGCTGTATGTCCCCGAAAACCGGCAGGAGCCTTCTTCGGGGCCTGCCACGTATGTGGAGTATGCCTCTTCCAAGGACGGAGAGGCCGACGGAGTATCCGGAAGCCTGGTTTACCGGGGATACCTGGGCAGCGGAGGGCCGGTAGAGCGCAACCGCTCCTATTCCGCCACGCTCAACCTGAGCTGGGACGGGTTCACCTGGAAGGCCGACGGCTGGAAGATAGAACGGGGGGAAGACTGGAAGGATGCCCGCCGGCTGGCCTTTCTGGATGCCGAGGGGAAACCACTGGACTACTTGAAAATCCACAAAAAAGGGTACGGGGAAGCGTTTGCCTACTTTGGGATTGACGGAGACGGGGGCAACGGTACCCCGGGCCGGAAAGACCTGGAAGCGTACCCTTACGGATGGTATCTTACCGGAAACGAAAGAACGCTCTCCGGCCACGACGGGGGCGAAGATAGTTACACCATAGCCCCCGGCGTCACGCTCCAGTGCCTGGGCGACACCCTCGTGGGAGGGAAAGCCGTCACCCGGCTGCGCTTTGCCGCCTCTTCAACTGCCGCCGTCACTACGGAAGATGCCTCCGACAGGCATCTGTTCGGCCTGCATATCATGGACGGGGCCCTGCACGGAACCAGCCTCCAACTGGAGATTGAGGAACGTCCCCTCCAATTTGAATGGGTGGCCGGCGGAACGCCCGCCTACGTGGCCCAGAAGGGCCTTTTGCGCTGTATAGACCCTTATACCGGCCAGGAGACGGCCGATGCGGTCTTCCGCATCCGGGAAGGGGTTTCCTCCTGCATCCGCCTGGCCCGAAATGATAACGGGAGCACCGCTGTAAGCCTCATCGGCCCTTTTGAGCAGCTGTCCGATGCCCTTGTCATCACGGATGCCGACGGAGACCGCGCCTGTCCCGTCCCGCTGGGGGCGAAGATGCCCCGGTTCAACTGCACCCGTGAATCGAATTCGGCCATTTATGTAGATGGAGCCACAGATTTCAGGTTCACCTATTACAACAGGGAGGAGACTGTGGTCCTGAGGGTCTCCGGAGACACATCGGCCGTCAAATGCGGCCATTATCTGGATGAAGCGCTGGTGAAAGAATGCATTCCTCCCATAACCGGGTGTTCCGCGGGGAAGCTGGGATTCCGTCAGACACTGAACCAGGACGGCTCTCTTCTTATCAACGCCTTTATCGGCACTTATGAGGGGCTTTCTCCGGGAACGGAGGCTGCTTTTCCGGTGGATGTCGCGAAAATTTCCATGAAGGGGGAAGACAGGGTTGAATCCTTTCCCCTATTGGCCTACAATCCCTGGATTTTCCTGGAAGCGCCTGTGCAGGGAGCCACCATGAACGACTATACGCTCTACCACGAGCCTGCAGGATGGAGTTCACGGTCCCGGGGGGGATGGGAGCCATCTCCCACGTTCAAGCCTGTGGAGACGGGAACGTACTCCCTGAATGTGGGAAGAATCATGGCTTGCAGCGCAGACAACATCCGGGTAGATGCCCGGTTCAACGACGAGGGCGGATATCTGGGCCGGAAGGTGTTCACGGGCACTCCAAATATTTCTGACAGCTGGGAACTCAACTACTCTATGGCGGGGCTCCGGGAGGGCGATATCGTTTCCCACAATGCCGGAAAAGCCCAGGTGGTGCTGCAAGTAATCAATCCCCACAATGCGGCCAGCCCGCCCTTGGAGAGGGTGGTGGCAGAAACCTATGTGCGGCTGCATCTTTATATCTGGCCTGCCGTGGCCGATGTCTATCCCTGGAAAGGGAGCCGTTACATTCCCTCCACCGGAGAGACGCTCTCGGGAGGCTGGGCCTTCGAAGCATACCCTTATGCCTATACGGAAGGAAAGTCCATCCACGGCCTGGAAAATGCCGGTTACGGCAACTTTTTCGCCCTTCCCGTCCTGAAACCCCAGGACGAGATCTACACCAACGCATCCACGGCCGACAGGGTTTCTGACGATGCCCTTTCCGGGACCATAGCCCGGGATATCTCCGTAAAGACGGGAACGGCAGTCTGGAGATTGAAAAACAGGAATGCCTTCTGGACATCCACTCCGGAGGCCGAGCGGCGCATACAGTTGATGGACGCCCTTTCGGGCGTACTTGTCCACACCCCCCCGTTTGTCTTCAAGCCCAATGCAGGCACAGACAACCTGGGCTCCATCCTGCGGGCCGGCACTTTCTATCGGCAAAACGACGTCACCCTCTACTACGACCCTTCCGGCAGCGACAGGGTGTACAGCACCGGAGCCGGAGACGCCGACAAACTCTTCGTCATCCATTTCGGAGGCGGGCAGGAGCTCCAGTCTTCCTTCTACTTCGACCCCGCCAACGGCTTTTAGGGCTCCGGGGCGTGGTACAGATAATAATACCTCACTTTTCCATCGGCCACAGGAATCCTTATGCTGGCCATGTAATAAGGGGAATCGTAGGCGCAGGCCACCCATATTTGCGCCGGCCTTTCTTCCGTAAAACAGGAGACATCCTCCCGGCAGGAGGAAAGGCACGGCCAGTTGGGGTACTCCCCTTCTTCTATGATTCCCCAGGCAGCCAGCCGCCTGGACATCTGTTTCCAGGGCGCGTCCCACTCGCTTTCAAAGGCCGTAATGGTCCGGAAAGAGGTATTTTCGGGCTCCAGGCCCACGAATTTCAGGAGCGCGCCCTGGCCGGGATTGGTGACAAAAGTCTTTTTCTCATCGCTCCAGATATCCGCTTTCAGGTAGGGCCTCAGGAAAAAGTCTCCCTGAGACAGTTTCCTCGCTGCATTGTCCTCGTTATCCGCATCCTCGGGAGTAATGAGAAGAAGGGGTCTGCGGTCCATGAAATGGGTAATCAGAAGCGGCTCCCCTGCATATTCAAAACGGACTCCTTCCACATCTACAAAGGAACGGCCCATAACCGTGAACTGCCGCCGGAAACAGACGCCCTCTTCGCTTCCGTTCCAAAGGTGGATGGTGGCGCTTCCCTCCCCTTTCCGTCGCAGGCGGAAAGAGCCGTCCCCCATCCGTTCCAGGGAAACGATGCCAGGATGGTCGGAAGAGGCGTTTACGGGAGCCGAAGCACGCAGTATAACCTCATTGTAATCAGTCATATACAATGTATTTCCGCTCTCTTCCCCATTGGACAGGACGCCGTCCTGTTCTGTCCAGAGGAAAGTCTTTTGCTGCCGAATTTCTTCCAGGCCGATGGTAAAGGGTTCTGCGGCCCATTCTTCCACGGAAGGATTGGGCTCTGTTTTCTCACAGGCAGCTACGGCCGCAAGGAGGATAAGAAGGGTCTTTACTCTCATTTTCATAACGGCCAAAGATAGGGAATAATAATGGGAATGAAGGCCCCGGATACGGCCCAAAAGCCCCCATTTGCAAAAGGGCCGACAAGATAAAATACTGAAAATAAGCCTTTTGAGGCAAGGAAAATTAATCCGGAAGAATCCGGCGGGCGCCAATATAGCGCATCAGATAATAGGGATGGTTGGAACTGTCCTCCGTAACTCCCTTGGAAACGGAAGCATGAATGAAGTTGAAACTGCCGTTTTCCTCATTCACAGAGACCACAATGCCCACGTGGCCGATATTGCGCACGCTGCCCCGGGAGCCGAAGAACACCAGGTCTCCGGGCCGAAGCTCGCTATACGAGGCCACTTCCCTACCCTCCTGGAACTGCGCCTGGCTGAAGGGGGTGATGGTATAGCCGAAATGCTTGAAGACATGGCTGGTAAAATGGGAACAGTCAAACTGCTTGGGACCGCCGGCACCCAGTTTGTACGGTGTGCCGGTATAAGTACGGGCATAGCTGATAATCTGCTGAGCCAGAGTCTCCTGGCTCTTGGGATCGGGTTCTGCCGGCCGGGCTTCCGACTGGGCCGGCCGGGCACTTGTTTCGGCCGATGCCTGGGCCTGCGGAGCTTCCGGCTTTTCATCGGCCTGGGGAGCGGGATACGTCTTCAAATCCTCCACTGCAATGGGCGTAGCACGCCTCATGGAAGCACAGGAGAGCACCGAGAAAGCCAGGGCCAGGTATATGAGTTTTCTTCTCACAGCCTGTAAAGTTAATAAAAAATTCGTATCTTTGCCCCCACGTCCATCGGGGGTGTTTTGGTTTTGACAGCGCTGACGCTGGACGGTAAGCATGTCGGGCCTCGGAACCTGTCCCGTAAAACGCAGATTCCAAAAAATCAGTTGCCAACAACAACTACGCACTCGCTGCCTAATTCGGCCAAGTCCAATTAGCTTAATCCGCCGCGCCAAGGTTGCGCCGCCGACGAGTATCCCTCGGCCCTTCCGCCTCTTAAGGGCCCCTCAAGGGGTATCATCCATTTGGGGCTGCTCCGGACCACGCCTCTAAATCCGGCTAAGACTTAAAGGCTAAGGGTAAGTTCGCCCGCCATCCGGCAGCAGGCTTGCCTCGAAAACCAAAGGAAGGATAAGCATGTAGAAAGCCGCCTGGTGCGACGTTTGGACAGCGGTTCGAGTCCGCTCACCTCCACCAGAAGGGGTTTGAACTCATTGAGTTTCAACCCCTTATTTTTTCAACATACATTTTTACATACAAGAATTGAGCTATTGTCATGAGTCTTACTGGGAAAAACTGCACAAAAATAGCGGCATTTGAACCTTTTCTCTCTCTTCAATCTCTCTCCTCACGGTTCAACGACCGCGTAGCAGTTGATATGATTTCAACCGCAAAGTAAAATGCTTTTTATGAGAATTCCAAATTATCTCCGGAATTCGTGGAGAACCCCAAAGGGAAACCGCCTGATGGGCTAGCACGCTATAACCTGGAAATCAGATTGTTAGCATCCTCTTCTTCCATCTTCATTACGGCGAACCACTTTTTGCCAAGGTCTTTGATGGATGCTCCAACATGGTATATCCGTTCGTCAATGATGAGGAAACGGTCATGAGACTTGGTCAGCGTTTTCACCGGGATGGCAGGGTACTGTGCATCATGCTTGGCAATGTCCAGAGCCAGTTGCTTTGATATCTTCTGGGTGTAGATGGCGGCCGTGGTTCCCGAGTTACGCTTGTCCAGCATAGTCAGGACGCTCTCATCCACATAGTTGTCTATGAGGATGATTCGTGACGTGGCAGACTTGATGAGATCACAGATGAACTCGTAGGCATCGAAGATCTGGCCGTCGAAGAAGATGCCTTGTTTGGGTTTCAGCGTTTTCTCTTCCAGTTTTGCGAAAACTTGGTCAAATTTCTGGTCATTCTCCAGTAGCTTGTACTCAATTGTTTCCAGACGTTGAAACACTTGTGCATTGGCAGAAAGAAAGCGCCTCATCGCGACAAATGCCTCAACAACCTTCACGCTTGCCTTATCTGCAATCTCACTTTTCAGTACTGCGGCAGCCATGATGACACCATGTTCGGTAAAGGCATATGGCAGATACTTCCGATGCTGCCCCCTTCCGTTTAAGGTCGCAATTTGCGACCTTAAAGAAGCCCACTCTTCGCTGGTGAGCTGAAACATAAACGTGGTTGGAAACCGTTCGATATTACGCTGTACCTGCTCGTTAAATCGTTTAGTTACAGTGCCATACAGTTTTGCAAGGTCACTATCTAAAATGACCTGCTCTCCTCGAACCGTAAATATGCGATTTTCTACTGGCACTATTTCTTTATGGTCGCAATTTGCGACCATCTTAATTATAAAGCGGGCAGGCAAGGCCCGCCTCGGTCGTTCAAAGTTAGCGAAAGGAATCCATTCCACCTATACCCCGTCAAACTTTTTCATGGATTCCCTCTTTTCCTTGTCGGCAATGGCCATGTACGGCTTCATGGCGCTGAGAGAGGAGTGCCCGGTCCACTGGGTGATGGTATAGGGGCTGATATCGTTTGAGAGACCGATAACCACGAAAGTCTTCCTGCCCACATGGGTGGTTACTCTCTCATAGAGGGGTTTGACTTCATCTACACGCTTGTTGCCGACAAAGTATGTGCGTGTTATGGGTTTGTCCAGACCGGCCTGCTTGAAAAGGTTCCGCCCTTGGCGGTAAAAAAAGATATCACTTGCATCTTCCATCCCTCCTTTTTTGCCGCAAATGTAAAACACTCTCAACAAGCAGCCAAATTCCAGCCGGCGCTTTTCCCACTTTTCCACACCCGAAAACTACCAAAACCTAATGCCCCACAGGCCGTTCCATCCATGGTTTTGACACATTTTATAGACATACAACTTG
>CAJOLS010000027.1 GCA_905235535.1 uncultured Bacteroidales bacterium | reverse complement strand
AATTTTTAGCCATAGGGGTTCCTATGGGTGAAAATTTTTGAGGAAAATTTACCAAAAAGAAACATAAAGAATTTATTGAATCATTTCAAAACAGACTCTTAGTTGATAAACAGCAGCTCGCGGTACTTGGGCAACGGCCACACGTCGTTGTCAACAATCTCCTCCAGCTTGTCGATGGGCCTGCGGATGGCCTCCAGACGCTCTGCGATGGCATGATAGGCCAGCGCCTTCTCATATTCGTTCTCCAGCACGTTGGCCGCCTTGCGGGCCTCCACCATCTCCTCCACCTGGCTCCGGATCCGGGAAACCAGCGAAGAGATGCCGCGCACCAACTCCAGGGCCACGGCGGCCTCCGACTCATAGGTGTCCGGGCACACGTCCTTCATCAGTTTGACGTTGTTCAGGAGCTTGGTCTGGTACGCCAGGGCGGCCGGGATGATATGGTTGATGGCCATGCGCCCCATGACGCGGGCTTCAATCTGAATTTTCTTGCTGTACATTTCCCACTTCACTTCGTTGCGGGCCTGCAGCTCTTTCAGGGAGTAAATGCCCAGGGAAGTGAACAGTTCCACGGATTCCGGCCGGGTGAAGGCCTTGAACATCTCCGGAACGCGGGTTTCGGTGTCCAGGCCGCGACGGGCGGCTTCCTCTTTCCAGGCAGCGGAATAGCCGTTGCCGTCGAAGCAGACCACGTCAATGATGGAACGGATGATGGGCTTGAGCACATCCATGGCGGCCACTTCCAACGGCTTGCCGGAGGCCATTTCCCGATCCAGGTCGGCCTTGAATTCCTTCAGCTGCTGGGCCACGGCGGCATTGAGCACGGTCATGGCGCCGGCACAGTTGGCCGACGAGCCCACGGCGCGGAACTCGAAGCGGTTGCCGGTAAAGGCAAAGGGAGAGGTACGGTTGCGGTCTGTATTGTCCAGGAAAATCTGCGGGATTTCCACGATGCCCACGGAAGCGCCTTTCTTGCCGGCAATCTCGATGGGCGTACCGGAAGGAACTTCCAGCAGTTTGTGCAGCACCTGGGTCATGGTCTTGCCCAGGAAGGCCGATACAATGGCCGGCGGGGCCTCGTTGGCACCCAGGCGGTGGGCGTTGGTGGCGCTGGCGATGCTGGCCTTCAGAAGGGCGTTATGCCGCTGGACGGCGGCCAGCACGTTCACGAAGAAAATAATGAACTGCAGGTTCCCCTTGGCATCTTTGCCGGGAGCCAAGAGCAGGGTACCCGTATCCGTTCCCAGCGACCAGTTGTTGTGCTTTCCGGAACCGTTGATGCCGGCGAAGGGTTTCTCGTGCAGCAGGACCACGAAACCGTGCTTGCGGGCCACCCGGTTCATGGTGTTCATGATCATCTGGTTCTGGTCGTTGGACAGGTTGCATTCCCCGAAGATGGGGGCGAATTCAAACTGGTTGGGGGCCACCTCGTTGTGGCGGGTCTTGAGCGGAATGCCCAGCTTGTAGCCTTCGAACTCAAGGTCCCGCATAAAGGCGGCCACACGGGTGGGAATGGCTCCAAAGTAGTGGTCGTCCAGCTGCTGGTTCTTGGAAGAGGCGTGTCCCATGAGGGTGCGGCCCGTGAGCATGAGGTCCGGACGGGCGGCATACAGGTCTTCATCCACCAGGAAGTACTCCTGTTCCCAGCCCAGGTAGGAATTGACTTTCTTCACTTTGGGGTCGAAGAGGCGGCAGATGGGAAGGGCCGCGTCGGAAACGGCCGCCAGGGCCTTTTTGAGCGGAGCCTTGTAATCCAGCGCCTCACCCGTATAGGAGATGAAGATGGTGGGGATGCAAAGGGTGTCGTCCTGGATGAAGACGGGGGAAGTAGGGTCCCAGGCGGTGTAGCCGCGGGCCTCGAAGGTGGCGCGGATGCCGCCGCTGGGGAAGGACGAAGCGTCCGGTTCCTGCTGGATGAGGGCCTTGCCGTTGAAGGACTCGATCATACCGCCCTTGCGGTCGTACTCCATGAGGGAGTCGTGCTTTTCGGCCGTCACTTCCGTCAGGGGCTGGAACCAGTGGGTGATGTGGGTGACCCCGTGGCTCAGGGCCCATTCCTTCATGCCGTCGGCCACCTCGTCGGCCGTAGCCAGATCCAGGGGCCTGCCATTGTCGATGCAGTCTATCAGGGCCTCATACACTTTGACATCCAGATACTTACGCATCATTTCACGGTTAAACACCAGCTCTCCGAAATACTTGGAAGGAAGTTTGGAGGGAGCCTCAACGTCCAGCGCCCTCTTCTTGAAGGCATCCTGGACAACGTCAAATCTAAGCTTGCTCATACTATGCGTTTTATATAACCACTATGCAAATTCGTCCCAGCTCTTGATGGGAATGCTGTCCACGTCCACCGTGCAGAAGGCCGATATGAAGGCCGCCGCCAGGCGGGCGTTGGTTACCAGCGGGATATTCAGGTCTATGGCGGCCCGGCGGATCTTGTATCCGTTGGAAAGTTCCCTCGGGGTAAGGTCCTTGGGGATGTTCACCACCAGGTCTATCTCTTTGCGGTGCAGCAGGTCCAGGGCCTGCGGCTGTTTGTCGGGTTCACTGGGCCAGTGGACCAGGGTGTTGGGCACCCCGCTGGCCGTAAGGTACGCGGAAGTGCCTCCGGTGGCAAACAGTTTGTAGCCGTGGTTCACCAGCATGCGGGCGGCCGGCAGCATATCGGCCTTCTGCTTGGGCGTACCTGTAGAAAGAAGGATGTTCTGCTTAGGAATGCGATAGCCCACGGAGAGCATGGATTCCAGGATGGCGGTGGGGACGTCGTCGCCTATGCAGCCAACCTCACCGGTAGAGGCCATGTCCACGCCCAGGACGGGATCGGCCTTCTGGAGGCGGTTGAAAGAGAACTGGGAGGCCTTGATGCCCACGCAGTCCAGGTCGAAGAGGTCCTTGGAAGGCGGGGTTGCCTTCTCTCCCAGCATGACCTTGGTAGCCAGCTCCACAAAGTTGATTTTGAGCACTTTGCTCACAAAGGGGAAGCTGCGGCTGGCGCGCAGGTTGCACTCGATCACCTTTACGTCGTTCTCCTTGGCCAGGTACTGGATATTGAAGGGGCCCGTGATGTGCAGGCCGGCGGCAATCTGGCGGCTGATGCGCTTGATGCGGCGCACCGTCTCCACGTACAGCTTCTGGGGCGGGAACTGGATGGTGGCGTCTCCGGAATGGACACCGGCAAACTCCACGTGTTCCCCAATGGCATAGGCTATGATCTGGCCGTGGTCTGCCACGGCGTCGAACTCAATTTCCTTGGCGTTCTCGATGAAGCGGCTCACCACCACGGGGTGCTCCTGGGATACGGTGGCGGCCAGCTGCAGGAAGCGCTCCAGCTCTTCCTGGTTGGAACAGATGTTCATGGCGGCGCCGGAGAGCACATAGGAAGGACGCACCAGCACCGGGAAGCCCACGCGGCCGATGAAGCCGTCAATGTCTTCCTGCGAGGTGAGCTCTCCCCACTCGGGCTGGTCCACGCCCAGGCCGTCCAGCATGGCGGAGAACTTCTTGCGGTCCTCGGCCCTGTCAATGTCTTCGGCCGATGTGCCCAGCAGGCGGATGCCGCGGGCAGCCAGTTTCACGGCCAGGTTGTTGGGGATTTGGCCGCCGGTGGAAACCACCACGCCCTTGGGCGATTCCATGGCCACGATGTCCAGGACACGCTCGAAGGACAGTTCGTCAAAGTAGAGGCGGTCTGTGACGTCGTAGTCTGTGGAAACCGTTTCCGGGTTGTAATTGACCACCACGCTGCGGTAGCCGTGGTTTCGTATGGTCTTCACCGCCTGCACGCAGCACCAGTCAAATTCTACGGAAGAGCCAATGCGGTACGCGCCGGAACCCAGCACCACCACGCCCTCGCGGCTGTCTTCCCGTCCGGGGGCCACGTCGCTTTCCGTGGCCTGGTAAGTCATATAAAGGTAGTTGGTCCCGGCGGGGAATTCTCCGGCCAGCGTATCGATCTGCTTCACGTAGGGCACGATGCCCAGGGACTCTCTGCGGGCACGCACCGCCAGGGGATCCTGTCCTCCGGCAGCACGGGCAATCTGGAAATCCGAGAAGCCATACACCTTGGCGCGGCGAAGAAGATCCTCCGGCAGGTTGTCCACCCGGAATTTCCGAAGTTCCTCATTCAAGTGGATGATATTGAGGAGTTTCAGCAGGAACCAACGGTCAATCTTCGTGAGCTGGTGAATACGTTCCACGCTGTAACCCTGCTGCAGGGCGGTGCTGATGGCAAAGACGCGCATGTCCGTGGGCTCCCGCAGGGCCTTGTCCAGGTCCTGGAAAGGAAGGGGACGGTTCTCCACAAAGCCGTGCATTCCCTGCCCTATCATCCTAAGGCCCTTCTGGATGGCCTCCTCAAAAGTGCGGCCGATGGACATCACCTCTCCCACGGATTTCATGCTGGAGCCAATCTCGCGGTCCACGCCGTGGAATTTGCCCAGGTCCCAGCGGGGAATCTTGCACACCACGTAGTCCAGGGCCGGTTCAAAGAAGGCCGATGTGGTCTGGGTGACGCTGTTGCGAAGGTCGAAGAGGCCTTTCCCCAGGCCCAGCTTGGCGGCGATGAAGGCCAGCGGATAGCCGGTGGCTTTGGAAGCCAGGGCCGACGAGCGGCTGAGGCGGGCATTCACCTCGATGACGCGGTAGTCTTCCGAATCCGGGTCAAAGGCGTACTGGACGTTGCACTCTCCCACAATGCCCAGGTGCCGCACAATCCGGATGGCCAGTTCCCGCAGGAAGTGGTACTCCTCGTTGCTCAGGGTCTGGGACGGGGCAATCACTATGCTTTCGCCCGTGTGGATGCCCAGCGGGTCGAAATTTTCCATGTTACAGACCGTGATGCAGTTGTCGTAGGCGTCCCGCACCACTTCATATTCAATTTCCTTCCAGCCTTTCAGGCTCTTTTCCACCAGCACCTGCGGGGAGAAGGAGAAGGATTTCTCGGCCAGCTTCACCAGCTGGGATTCGTCGTCGCAGAAGCCGGAGCCCAGGCCGCCCAGGGCAAAGGCCGAACGGAGGATGACCGGATAGCCCAGCTGGGCCGCCGCTTCCCTGGCCTCCTGGATGGAGGCGCAGGCCACGCTGCTGATGGTTTTGACGTCAATCTCGTCCAGTTTCTCCACAAAGAGTTCCCTGTCTTCCGTGTCTATGATGGTTTGGACGGGGGTTCCCAGCACCTGCACGCCGTAACGCTCCAGTACGCCGCTCTTGTAGAGCTGGATGCCGCAGTTGAGGGCCGTCTGGCCGCCGAAAGAAAGGAAGATGCCGTCCGGGCGCTCCTTGCGGATGACTTTCTCTACAAAATCGGGGGTTACCGGCAGGAAGTAAATCTTGTCGGCAATGCCTTCGCTGGTTTGGACGGTGGCAATATTGGGGTTGATGAGGACGGTCCGGATGCCTTCTTCCCGGAGGGCTTTGAGGGCCTGGGAACCGGAATAGTCAAATTCTCCGGCCTCTCCAATCTTGAGGGCGCCGGACCCCAGCACCAGCACGGTGGAGACGGCCTTCCGGGGCTGAAGCACCACGTCGGTCTTGTCCAGATGGCCGCTCACGGGCGGGAGACCATCCGCAAGGGGATGCTCCATGAGGTCTGCGAAGCGGTCGAAGAGCACTTCCGTGTCCAGCGGGCCGCCGTTGGCCTCGGGATGGAACTGGACGGAGAACCAAGGCATCTTCTCGTGCTCCATGCCTTCGTTGGAGCCGTCGTTCATATTGACCAGGAGGGGTTTCCAGCCCTCCGGAAGAGAATCGTTGGCAATGGCATAGCCGTGGTTCTGGCTGGTGATGAAGCACTGGGTGGAGCCGCTCAGACGAACCGGCTGGTTGTGTCCGCGGTGGCCGTACTTGAGCTTGTACACACGTGCCCCGGCGGCAATTCCCAGAAGCTGATTGCCAAGGCATATGCCCATGATGGGCTTAACGGGGCGGCCTTCGGCGGCCGCTTCGAACCCGTCGGCCATTACTTTCCTAAGAACGGCTACGGTTTCCCTGCACTGCTCCGGATTGCCCGGGCCGTTACTCAGGAAAAGGCCGTCGTACTCCATGCCGCTGTAATCGTAGTTCCACGGCACCCTAATCACTTCCAGGCCGCGGGAGAGCAGGCAGCGGATAATATTGTATTTGCAGCCGCAGTCCACCAGCACCACCTTTTTGCGCGGGGCCTGGGCCGGGAGGTAATGCAGTACCTCGCGGCAGGAGACATCGGCCACGAAATTATGGTCTTCGTAAGTGTCGGCCGCTACAGGGTCTTCCCGGCCTTCCATCACGATGCGGCCCCGCATCACGCCCTTTTCGCGAAGGGCTTTGGTGAGGGCGCGGGTATCAATGCCGGTTATGGCGGGGATGTCTTCCCGGCGCAGCCACTCTTCCAGGTTTTCTTCGGCATCCCAATGGCTGTAGGCGCTGCTGTAATCGGCCACTACCAGGGCGCGGGCATAGATATGGCTGCCCTCGAAGTGCTCTTCCAGGCCGTCTTCCTCTTTCCGGTGCGGCGGTACACCGTAATTGCCAATGAGCGGGAAGGTGGAAACCAGGATCTGGCCGGCGTAAGAAGGGTCGGTCAGGCTTTCCGGGTATCCCGTCATGGCTGTGTTGAACACCACTTCCCCCGAAGTATTCCGGAGGCTTCCGAACGCGGTCCCTTCAAAACGGGAGCCGTCTTCCAGTATCAGAACTGCTTTCATACACAAAAAAGCCGGTTCCTCCAACGGGAGAACCGGTATAAATCAGGGTATTATAGCTGTCAATGCCACAATGTCCGGCCGGGCGGACACAAGGATACAAGAAGCTATCTTTGTTACACTACTCACGGAATGCAAATTTAGTAAAAAAAAAAGAAAAAGTGTACAAATATTTTCACTAACTTAGCAGAACTAAAAACAGTTCCATATGAAACGCTTCCTTCCCCTTTTCCTGGCATGGGCCTGCATCGCCTGCTCGCAGCCGGCCAGCCATGCCCCCAAGGCCAAACACGTGGTATTCATCGGCATTGACGGATGGGCGGCCGAGGCCGTGCGCCGAGCCCCGGCGGAAGACCTCCCCAACATCCGCTCCCTCATGGAGAGCGGCAGCTGGACGCTTGCCAAGCGTTCCGTGATGCCGTCGGCATCGGCCATCAACTGGGCCTCCATCATGAACGGCCTTCCTACGGAGATGCACGGCTTTGACAAGTGGAATTCCACCCACGGGACCATCCCCTCCACCTCCGACAACGGACACGGCATTCCTCCTACCCTCTTCACCATCCTGCGGGAGCAGCATCCCCAGGCCGTGACGGGCTGCCTGTACGACTGGGACGGAATAGGCCCCGTAACGGACACCCTGGCCATGAGCTGGCATCATTTTGTCAAGACCTACACTTCCACGGACGAGGTCATCATCCCCGTTTCGGAGTATGCCTCCATCGCCACCAATTATATTAAGGAGAACAAGCCGGAATTCTTCTTCCTGTACTTTGGCACCCTGGACGAGGCCGGCCACTACCGCGGCTGGTACACGGAAGAATACATGGAGCGCCAGCGCATCCTGGACGCCGCCGTGGGCCAGGTTATCCAGGCCCTCAAGGAAGCCGGCATCTATGAAGATACGGTGATAGTGATGTCGGCCGATCATGGCGGAGTGGAAAAGGGCCACGGGAAATTCACCCTTCTGGAGCTGGAAGCCCCCTTCATCGTCTGCGGCAAGGGCATCCGGGAAGGGTACGAAATCAAGGAGCCCATGATGCAGTACGACGTGCCGGCCGTCATGGCCGATATCCTGGGCCTGCAAATTCCCCGGGACTGGAGAGGCCGCCCTTATCCCCAGATATACAAATAGCCATGAAGAAACACCTGCTTCTGCTTGCCCTGACAGCCCTGGCCCTTTCCTGCGGACGGAAGGCCGATGAAAGTCTTCCCATGGCCGTAGCCCACCGGGGTTGCTGGCTCAAGGAAGGAGAAGAGTTCTATATCAACGAAAACTGCCCCGCAGGTGTGTGGATGGCCGCCCAGTACGGTTATCCGGCCATAGAGTGCGATGTCAAATACACCCTGGACAGTGTGATGGTGATTATGCACGACAACACCATCAACCGCACCATGCGAAATGCCTCGGATTATTCTCCCGTCACGGAACCCGTGAAGGTTTCCGACTGCACTTTTGAGGAGCTGAGGACGCGTTACGTCCTGGCCTCTACGGACCCTTCGTTGCGAACCCCAATTCCCACCCTGCAGGAGGAGCTGGAGGCATGCCGGGACGCGGGTGTCATCCCCATGCTTCACAGCGCCGTGGTGGAATCCTATGAACTGGCGCACGATATCCTGGAAGATGGTTTTATCGCATTTGATGCCAACGAGTCGGCCGTAAGCCAGGCCAGGAACTATTCTTCCTGCCTCATTCTCCTGGATCCGGGGTCGGACGATGCGGCCGGCACCATAGAGCGGCTCGAAAGAATAGGAGGTTCCTGCGGCATGAGCACCATGAACCACCGCATGCTGGACGCGGCATACATCCAGGCCGTCAAGGAGGCCGGGTTTGAGGTCCAGGCCTCCATTTTCCCGGCCCCGCATGAGCAGCGGGCCCTTTCGGACGGAGTCACCCTCCAGCTCTCGGATTTCTACTGGCACCAGACTGCCGGCCGAAAGCCCCTCGCTTCCCTGAAAAAGAAGAATTTGGCACTGGCCGAAGGGGAAAGTCTCCACTGGGAAGAGGATGCGCCCGATTTTTCGGCCGTCACCCTGGACGTAGCATTCTCCGGTTCGCTCCAGATAACCCTCTGCGGAAAAACCTACACCCTAACCCACGAAGGGGAAAAAGCGGAGCGCCTGGGCCTGCGCCTTTACAAAACCAGGCCGGAGCTGGACATCAAAGCCCTGGCTGCCAGCCAGATTAAGTCCCTCCAAGTGAGTGTGTATCCTTGCCAGGCCCGGTAAGGGCCGGGGACTCCGGCATCCGGAAAGTTGGTTTTTCCGGCAGAAAGCGGTATCTTTGCGGCCGCTATGAAAATACTTTTTGTCATTAACAATTATTATATCCCCGGAAACGGCATCTCTGCTTCGGCCCGCCGTACCGTAGCAGCTTTGAAGGAAATCGGGGAGGATGTCCGCATTCTGGCCGGTCCCAATCCTGACCCCAACGGCCCCCAGCCGGATTTTCCGCTGAAGGAATTCATATTCCCCATTTTCCAACCCATCATCCGGTCCAGCGGCTTCTCCTATGCCGCAGGAGACATGAAGGTGATTGAGGAAGCCGTCCGCTGGGCGGATGTGGTCCATCTGGAAGAAATGTTCGTACTGCAGTGGAAAGCCATCAAGGTGGCCAAGAAACTGGGCAAACCCCTCACCGCCACCTTCCACATGTTCCCCGAGAACATCACTTACTCGCTGGGAATCGGCCCGCTCCGCAACTGGAAGTGGATTAACCATACACTCCTCAAAGCCTGGAGAAAGCATATCTATAACCACTGCGCCTTTGTGCAGTGCCCCACCGAAACGGTGCTGGACCGCCTGCGCCGGTATCACTTCAAAGCCAAACTGGGCGTCATCTCCAACGGCATCGTCCCGGACGCCTGCACCCGGCCCCAGACTCCTCCGGAGAATTACCTGGACCCGGAGCGTCCCATCGATATCCTGTACATCGGACGCCTTTCCCACGAGAAAGACCAGCCCACGCTCATGGAAGCCATGCGCTACAGCCAATACGCCCAACGCATCCGCCTCCACTTTGCCGGCAACGGTCCCCAGGGCAATCGGTACAAGAAAAAAGCAAAGAAAATGTACAAGGAAGGGGTGTTTGGCTATGAACCCGTCTTCAGTTTCAATACCCGGAACGAACTAAGGCAAATGGCCGCCACGGCCGATTTGTGCCCCCACTGCGCCCCCATCGAGGTGGAAGGCCTTTCCATCATGGAAGCCATGCAGCAGGGAGCCTGCCCCATCATTGCCGTAAGCCCCTACAGCGGCACTTCGCAGTTTGCCCTGCACCGCCGCTGCAAATTCCCGGCCCAGAACCCCGAGGCCCTGGCCCAGCGCATAGACTACTGGCTGGACCATCCCCAGGAGCGCTGGGAGATGGGGCTGCAACACGCCAGGTCCATGGAGCAGTACGACATTACCCAATCGGCCATCCAGCTTCGCGACGCCCTGGCAGCCACTCTCAAGTAGTTTTACCTGCATCGGCAACGTGGGCCCCAGTTTCGCCCGACCTCTTTCCGGTAAAGACCACGCCCACAGTATCCTTGTACTTTCTCGAAACCGGGAGCTGCGTCCCGCCCACGGACACCTGCTCCGGATTCTGCAGGGCCGAAAGGCCGATGTTCACCAGATAGGACCGGTGGATGCGCAGGAAATCGTCCCCCAGCAGGTTTTCCCACTGGCCGATACCGGTTTTGTTGCGATAGGCTTCCCCATCGGCCGTAACAATGCGCACCTCCGTATCGTTGGATTCCACGTAGGCAATCCTGGCTACGGGCAGCGTGACGCTCTTCCTCTCGGAGAAAAAGGTGATGCTGCGGTCCTTCTTCCTGAAGCGTTGGCCTGTCCAGCGGGTCCATAAATAATCGCCGATGGAAAGGGCTGTGAGAATGAGTCCCAGGAAGGCCGGGTTGATGAGCATGGGCGGGATATCCTTTCTGTCGTACACGTTGAGCACATCCGTAAGGTTCAGCCATACAGCGTAATGCAGGACCATAATGAGAAGGATGACGGAAACCAGGAGCCCAGGATATAGGGTGTCATGGCGTTGCCGGGCAGTGGCCGTTGCCGGCGCTGGTCCGTGGCCTTTGTGTCGCAGGTCCTGGGTCGTACCGTCGCTGGTCCGCAAAATAACGGAGGCCGCTGAAAAACCCACCTGGCCCAAAACTACCTTCGTTGGGAATAGCTGGGACTCTGACCGATTCCCCCTTGAGCAAGCCGGGTTGCCATCTGGGAGAAGATGAGCCCACGCGGTAGGCCTCTGCGGCCAGGCAAGTCCCCGTGAGGAGAAGAAATGTAAGTTTCATGGATGCAAGTAGTTTTTCCAAAAGTAAGACTATTTTAGTCGGATTCCAAGTATTTTGGCTATCTCTTCCCGGGTCATATTCATAACCCTTGCCAGTTGGTTTACGGTGGTCTTTCGGGAACGCCATAAATAGGGGACAATTCTTATTTTTTTCTCTCTCGGAAGCGAGGTCAGTTCCTGGGAGAACCAGCGCTGGACGGTATCAGCCACAATCTTCAGGAACTCGGAGTCGGACAGCATCCGGCGGGGGCCCTCAACCAGCCTTTCTTGCATTTCGGCAGAATTCACAGAGCCGATAGTCTTGAGCCAGAAGGAGGCTTCCTCGTTGAAAGCCTGTTCCAGATATGCCGTATCGCAAAAACTGTCCGGAATGAGTCTGCCCTTCTGGTCCAGTAACCAGGTAACATCTTTCAAACTGTCCCGGGTGTGCATAATCCTTCCGGTTTCCCTTTTGGTAAGGGACGAAACCCTTTCCCCTTCCGGCCTGGGACTACTCCTGAACATAGCCCGGAAACCGCTCCAGGGATAATCTTGAACGGAGCACCCGTTGTCCAGGGCATTGCGGGGAATATAGGCCAGAGCATTCCTGACATACCAGTCATTGTCCAGCAGAATGGCCTGTGCGTCTACCCGGTGTAATATTTTGGATTCATGGTACTTGGCCCGGAACCACTGGGAGTACATTTTCTTCAGCTCCTGGGCAAAGGCATCCGCATTGGTTTGCCGGGCAGCCAATACCGCCACATGGCAGTGATTGGAGACCACGGCATAGACAATTACTATTACATTCTTTCTTCGTGCACAAATGGCAATGTACTTCACATAGACATCATAGTCCTCATCATCACGGCAATGGACGGCCGTTTCCGCCCCCTTGATGCAAACGTGGAAGGGGTAAACGGCCCTGGTCTCCCCGGAAGGGAGTTCTCTGGTAACATATCTCTTCATAAGGTCTGTTTTTTGGGCCAGGTGGGATTTCGTGCGCCCCACCGCGCCCGTCATTTCTGCCATTGAGGCTATTGAAAGGCCGATTGGGTGGGCCAGGTGGGCATCACCAAATCCCACCTGGCCCAAAAAGGATTCAGGCAAACTGGGGGGTAAGGGAGCAGCGGCGCAGGAGGTCCGTGGTGAGGAAACCGTCGGCCTCCAGGGTGCCGATGGCCGACAGGATTTCCCCATAGGGCCGATGCAGGGAGGCGGTGAGTTCCTCCGGCGAAATGCCGCGGTGGGCAAGGACCGCCAGGGCCACGGGGATGAGGGCCGTTCCGGGGCCGTACTTCCGGGTGAGGAGGGCCTGCAGCACCTTCTCCGGCGGGTCTCCGGCCTGGGAGGTGACCCAGGAGCCCCCCAGGCCCCGGTGGCGGAGCGGCCCTCCCAGCCCCAGTTCGGACACCAGCTGCTGGGGCGAGGTGACTATCTGTGCCATCTGGGTGTAAATAAGCGAATTGCATCCGGCGCTACGGGCATCGTCTATGCGCCCGGGGACCGCAAAGACGTCCCGGCTGTAGTTGACGGCGTATTTGGCGGTCATCAGGGAGCCCCCTTTGCTTTTGGATTCCACCACCACCACGGCTGATACCAGGCCGGCGATGATGCGGTTGCGCCGCACGAAGTTAAGCGCCACGGGAGAAGTGTCAGTGGGGTAGTCCGTAACCAGCGCGCAGCCGGGCGTTCGCACCATGTCCATGGCCAGCCGCTCATGCTGGTAGGGGTACACTTTGTCAATGCCGGTGGCCATCGCTCCTATGGTGGGGAGGCCGCATTCCAGCGCCGTCCGGTGCGCCACCCCGTCGGCCCCCAGGGCCAGGCCACTCACGATACAGGGCTGTACGCGGGCTTCCGCCAGTGCCCTTACCAGTTTCTCGCACCAGACCTTTCCATAGGGGCTCAGGTCCCGCGTGCCCACAAAAGCCACCATCGGCCTGAGCGTGAAAATTTCCGTTGGCGAAGAAGTCCCGTTCAGATACAGGCCGATGGGAGGCTCCGGGCACTCCCTCAGCGCCGCCGGATAGTCTTCGTCTAAAAGGGACAGGAAACGGAAGCCTGAGGAGCGCACTTTTTCCAGTTCCCGGGACGCCCAGTCCAGCTGGGCGGGAACCAGCTGGGAGAAAAGTTCCGGATGGGCGGCCGATTCCGTGCAGGAGCCGTCGAATAGTTCCAGGGCGCTCCCTGCCTCCTGCAGCAGGTTGACCCCCAGGGCGGGATGATAGCCAAAGATTTTGTTCAGGGCACATGCGGCCACGGTTTCGTCGTAGTTTGTCATGGCCGCAAGATAGGGCGATAAAACGAAAAACAACACAATCGTAAAAAAGATTGTGTTGTTTTAGTAGGTATTTTGTATGTTTCTTACGATTACAGGACCAGAAGGGCGTCTCCGTAGGGGCCGAAACGGTAGCCTTCCCTCAGGGCTTCCTCGTAGGCGGCCATCACTCCCTTGTATCCTCCGAAGGCGGCCACGCTCATGAGCATGGTGCTCTGGGGCAGGTGGAAGTTGGATACGATGGCATCCGGAACGGAATAATCATAGGGAGGGAAGATGAACTTGTTGGTCCAGCCGTCGAAGGCGTTCACCTCGTGCGTAGTGGTCACATAGGTTTCCAGGCCGCGCATGACGGTGGCGCCCACGGCCACCACCTTCCTGCCGCTGCGCTTGGCCTTGTTGATGACGGCGGCGGCTTCCTCGGTGATGATGAGGCGCTCGGAATCCATGCGGTGCTTGGACAAGTCTTCCACATCTACGGTGCGGAAGTGGCCGATGCCCATGTGCACGGTGATGAAGGTTTTCTCTATATCCTTCAGGATCATGCGGTTGAATAGCTCTCGGCTGAAGTGCAGGCCGGCAGCGGGGGCACTGACGGCGCCTTCGTGGGCGGCGAAGATGGTCTGGTAGTTCTCCACGTCTTCGGGCGTGGTCTTCTCCTTCACCCATTCGGGCACATAGGGCTCTCCCAGGCCGAAGAGGGTTTCCTTGAAATCCTCGTAGGTGCCGTCGAACAGGAAGCGCAGGGTGCGGCCGCGGGAGGTGGTGTTGTCGATGACCTCGGCCACCAGGCTCTCGTCTTCCCCGAAATAGAGTTTGTTGCCGATGCGGATTTTACGGGCAGGATCCACAATCACATCCCACAGGCGCTGTTCGCGGTTCAGTTCCCTCAGCAGGAGGACCATAATGTCGGCCCCGGTCTTTTCCTTCTTGCCGTAGAGGCGGGCCGGGAATACCTTGGTATCGTTGAGGACAAAGGTGTCTCCTTTGCCAAAATAGTCGATGATGTCTTTGAACAGGCGGTGCTCAATGTCTCCCGTGTCCTTGTGGAAGACCATAAGGCGGGCTTCGTCGCGCCAGCGGGCGGGCTCCTGCGCAATGCGGTCGGCAGGAAGCTCGAAGTTGAATTGGGATAGTTTCATTTCTCCGTAAAAAGTGATACTTTATATACGGCCGCCCCTTCAAAAAAGTTTCATCGAAGTGACAAAAAAATCCATTCCCCCCAGGGGAAGGTTTTCGGGAGGTTAGCGGCGTTGGTATGCGTCCAAGCGGGCCTGGGCGCTGGCGCGGTCGGTTTCGGAGGCACCGTTGCGGGCCATCAGCTCCAGGTATTTCTTCTCCATTTTCACGTCTTTTTTGGTACGGGCCATCAGGATGCCGTTGCGAAGGGCCGTCATGTCCGAGGGGTCTTTCTTGAGCACTTGGTCAAAGTACTTCTGGGCTTTCTTGAAATCCTTCTTGGTAAGGTAGTAGCTTCCCAGGTTGTTCAGGTACAGGGGCTCATCCTTGCAGTAGGTGAGAAGGTATTCGGAAAAGGCTTTGAAAGCTTCCGAGCCTCCGGGGGTTCCCAGGCGGAAAAGGGCCACACAGTAGTCCTGCATGAAGGCTTTGAACTGGTCGTTGTCCACCTCTCCCAGGCCTTCATACACCCAGGCGGGGTGCTGCTTGAAGTGATAGTCGGCCAGGGCCTTGAGCTGCTGGAGGGTCATGTCCGGGTTGCCCTGCTCGAAAGCCATCATGGCGTCCAGCTTCACCAGGCGGTAGTCCAGATGCTCCGGTGCGGCGGCTATGGCCTGGTCTATGGCCAGGTTGGCCTGGGCATAGAGCTCTTCGTCAAAATCCGTGACTTCGAAGTAGTTGCACTTGTTGCCCAGCGAGTCTGTCATGGGCAGGAGGGGCTCCTTGCCCAGGTAACGGTCCAGGGGCATCTGCTGCACCCGGGTGGTCTGGCAGCGGGCATAGCAGAAACTGAAGCGGGCCAGCATCTGCTGCACGTCTTCGGGATAGGCTTCCGCCCAGCGGTTCAGGAGGGTTTCCACCCCTACGCCGGAAGCGCCCACACGGGCCACCAGGTTTTTGTAACGGCGCAGGTATTCTTCCTGCGGGAAGGTTTCCTGGGCCGATACGCTAAGGGCCACCAGGGAAAAGAGTATTACTAAAATCCGTTTCATTGAACGTCCATTTTTATTCGTTTGGCTTTGGGATAGAGGTTGTTGCAGCGTTTGCCCAGGTTCTTGGCCGGGCCCAGGGCCTGTCCCTGGAAACCTATGGTCACCGGTCCCAGGGGAGCATCCTGGGGCAGGACGATGGCGTCTCCGTGCAGATACTGGAGGGCTGTCTTCCGGTCCACGTTCACCAGCGGCGCGGCCGGTGTGCACTGAGAACCCGTGGTGCACACGGAGCGCTGTTTTTGGGTGTTCGGTGTGCGCTGGGAGCCCGTGGTGCACACGGGGCTTTCCCCAGCTTTGCGAAGGGCTGCCACGTACTGTCCTTCTCCCGGTACCAGGCCCGGCAGCAGCACATGGCCGAAGCGGGTGGTGACGGCGGGCGGGAAGTCCTGCGGCGGCAGGATATCGGCCCCCAGTTCCGAGGCCGCCCATTCCACCGTATCGTCGTTCTCGAAGTAGTTGAAGGTGCAGGTGGAGTAAACGAGGAAACCTCCCGGCTTCAGGGCGGGCCAGATGTCCCGGAGGATGCGGCGGCTGCGGGCGGCGCAGAATTCCACCGTCTTCGGGGACCATTCGGCCACCGCCTGGGCGTCTTTGCGGAACATGCCTTCGCCGGAGCAGGGGACATCGGCCACCACTACGTCAAAAAGGGGGTCGTTCCCAAAGGCCGACGGATCCTTTGAAACGCAGCTGGTGCAAGGGTCTCCCCAGGTTTCCAGGTTGGAGCGGAGCACGCCGAAGCGGTTACGCATCACTTCGTTCGATAGGAGGGAAAAACAGTCCCCGAAGCGTTCCCGCAGGGAGGCTGCAAGGTCTGTGCTCTTGCCACCCGGCGCGGCGCAAAGGTCCAGCACCGAGACCCCCGGGTGCAGGGAATCCAGCAGCTGCCGGAAAATGTGGCCCACAAACATGGCCGATGTATCCTGCACATAGTAGCATCCGGCGTGGAACAGAGGGTCCAGCGTAAAGACGGGGCGCTCCTTCAGGAGGTATCCGTAAGGGCTCCAGTCCACCGGCGCTGCGCCCGGGAAGGGGCATTCTTTCAGCTTGGAAGGATTCAGGCGGATGGAAACCGAAGGCGCCTTTTCCAGCGCCTCCAGCACGGTGGCGGCCCTTTCCGGCCCCACCGATTCTTCCAGCAACTTCTTGAATTCTTCCGAAATCCCAGTCATTCCTTCCCTTGTCATTCTGAGAGTCTGTTTTGAAATGATTCAATAAATTCTTTATGTTTCTTTTTGGTAAATTTTCCTCAAAAATTTTCACCCATAGGAACCCCTATGGCCAAAA
>CAJOLS010000026.1 GCA_905235535.1 uncultured Bacteroidales bacterium | reverse complement strand
TGTACGTTTTTAATTCGACAGGATGCGATAGAATGCGATAAAATGCGATTGGGCACGATCCGTGAAAATCGTACCCAATCGGCGTAAGTTGCTTATTTTTAGGTAGTTAAGCCCCTAATATTCTTCCTCATTCCACATGAAGTCTTCTTTGGTGGGGTAGTCGGGCCAGATGTCTTCGATGGATTCGTAGATTTCGGAGTTGTCGTCGTCCAATTCTTCCAGATTCTCAATAACCTCGTCGGGGGCGCAGGTGCGGGTGGCGTAGTCTATGAGTTCCTCTTTGGTTGCGGGCCACGGAGCGTCGTCTAAGCTGCTGGCAAGTTCGAGTGTCCAAAACATAATAGTATTGTTTTAATTGTTTATTTTTCAGTACTTTAGTGGGGCGTTACCCCAAACGGGGCTGCAAAGATAGACAAAAAAATGATATAATGGATTTTTTTGTGTAATTTTGCAGTCCTTTTTACGAAAGTTTCTGCTACAAAGAATAGACCATGGCATACCGGAAAATAGAAGAATACGATGAAAAGACCACGCAGGAGATTGCGGGGCACATCAAAGCCATTCTGGGCCTGCTGGGAGAGGACACTTCCCGGGAGGGTTTGCTAAAAACTCCGGAGCGCGTGGCCAAGGCCATGCAGTTTCTCACGCAGGGGTATTTCCAAAGCGGTGAAACCATAGTGAAGAGCGCCCTTTTCGCAGAGCCCTACAATCATATGGTCATTGTGAAGGACATAGAACTTTTCTCCCTTTGTGAGCACCATATGCTGCCTTTTATCGGCAAAGCCCATGTAGCGTACATCCCCAACGGAGAAATCACAGGCCTTAGCAAAGTGGCCCGCGTAGTGGAAACCTTTGCCCGCCGCCTTCAAGTGCAGGAACGTCTGACGGAGCAAATCCGGGACTGCCTGCAGGAATCCCTGAACCCGCTGGGTGTTGCCGTGGTCATAGAGGCCATGCACACCTGCATGTCCATGCGCGGCATCCAGAAGTCCAACGCGGTTACCACCACATCGGCCTTCTCGGGAATTTTCCTCAAGAGCGACAAAACCCGCAACGAGTTTCTTCAGTTGATAGAGAAATAGACGGGAGGGCATCTCTCCCCGCTGCAACGGAGCCGCACGTCGGTTCCGTTTTTTTGTACCAGCACCTGCAGCAGGCCGTTGAAGGCGGGCATTTCCATGTTATGTCCGTCGGCCGGTGTCTCCGGGCCTAAGTAGGCGGGGTCTCCGTTTCCGGCACCCAGGATGCGGCCTTCGCCCTCTACGGAAAGCTTCACCGGGAGGCAGGCGTCAGGCACCACGCGGCCCTTGGCATCCAGCACCTTCACCGTCACAACGGCCAGCGTCCCAATCGTCTGGGCCGATGCTTCCAGCTTCACGGCCGGGCCGGTGGTTTCCACCACCTCCCTAAGGATGCGCTTTCCGCTCTTGTAACCTTCGGCCACCACCTTGCCGGGCTTGTAGGCGGCCTTCCAGCTCAGGTGGCCGTCGGCGGGCATCTTCTTCTTACCCAGGGATTTACCATTCACCGTGAGGCGGACTTCGTCGCAGTTGGAATATACCCAGAGGTCTATGGTTTCTCCTTCGTGCCCCGCCAGGTTCCAGTGCGGGAATACGTGCAGGACGGGCTCTTCCGTCCACCAGGCCTTGATGTACCAGGCCTCGTCTTTCCAGAAACCGCAGTAGTCCAGAAGGCCGAATTCAGAGATGGTGGCGGGGTATTGGAGCGGATTGGGTTCTCCGCGGTAGTCCAGTCCCGTCCACCAGAACACGCCGCCGGTCCAGGCATTCCCGTGATAGAACTTCCAGCCCCTCTCAATGACATTCTCATATTCGTGCGTGCGGTTGATGGCGGGCATGCGGCCTTCCTCGGGGAAGTAGATACCCCGCGTGCCGCAGCCGGAAGTCTCTTCCGAGCCAAAAATGGGCCATTCGGGATGGCGGGCGTGACGGCCCTGAACATCGTTCTGAATAATATAGTTATAACCATGCACTTCCAGTCCCTCGATAAGGGTGGCGCCGCCGGCGTTGGCAATGGTGGTTTGCCGGGTAGGGTCCAGCCCGTGGACATATTCCCGCATTTCCCGGGCAATCTTGATGCCCCTCACATCGTTCTCCAGCCCCCATTCTTCGTTGCCCAGGCTCCAGAGAACCACGCAGGGATGCTGGCGGCCCCAGCGGACCATGTTCTCCAGCTCCCGTTTGTGGTGGTCGTTGATGCCCATCAGGCGGTTTTCGTCAATGATGAGTACGCCCAGGCGGTCGCAGATGTCCAGCAGGGCAGGGGAGGCGGGGTTGTGGCTGCAGCGGATGGCGTTGACGCCCAGCTCCTGCATGCGGCGGACACGCCATTCAATGAGTTCGTCAGGCATGCCGGATCCCACTCCGGCGTGGTCCTGGTGCAGGTTCACGCCTTTCAGGATGAGTTTCCGGCCATTCAGCAGAAAACCGTCCCGGGCATTGAATTCTGCGGTGCGGATTCCCACCGGGGTGCGGTACACGTCCTCCCCAATGCGGGTTTCCAGGGTGTACAGATAAGGGTCTTCCACATCCCAGAGATGGGGGGCCGACAGCGTCAGTACCGGCTCCTGGGAGCTGGCCACGGCATTTCCGGCCGCATCCAGCAGGCGGAAACGGGCTTCCCCGGCCTGGCCGTGCGCCCATTCCACGTGAACGGAAAGCTTTCCATCGGCCCATTCCGTCCAGATACCGCCGGGGGTGGGGTGGACAGGACTGGTTTCCTCCAGCCAAACGTTGCGGTAGATGCCGGCTCCTTCGTAGAACCAGCCTTCTTCCAGGGTGGCATCGGCCCTGACGCAGATGATATTCTCCCCGTCAAAGTCTATGTAAGGGGTTATATCATAGCTTTGGACGGCATAGCCGCTGGGCTCGTTGCCCATCCAGATGCCGTTGAACCAGACATTGGCGTTGCGGAAGATGCCGTCAAAGCGGAGGGCGAAATGCCGGCCTTCCTGTTCGGGAGAGAAGGTAATGCGGCGGCGGTACCAGCCCACGCTGGTTTCCGGATACTTCCAGCCCACTGTCTTGTACCCGTGGGAATGGCTGGCCTCTGGGGCGTAGGGGAGGGTGGTCACCCAGTCGTGGGGAAGGGAAACCTCCTGCCAGGAGGAGTCGTCAAACTTTTCGCAGTACGGGCCCTCGTTGTGAATGGAACGGGCCTTGGTGAGGTAGTTGAAATACTCTGTCCCCGCGCCGAAATCCTTCTGAGGCGAAGCGGCATTTCCCAGGGAAAACTTCCATCCCCCGTTGAGGCTTACAGTTTGGGCATAAAGTGCGGAACAAAGCCCCAGAAGGGCCATAAGGGAGAGGAAGCGTTTCATATTCCTATTGATAAAGATGTCGTTTGATGGTTCCTTTGGCCGTGCGCTCGAAGGGAACGTCCACCAGCTCTACCCGGAAAATCTGGCTGAAAGGCGGCAGGTGCTTGTTGGTGGCGTTGCGGATGCGGTCGCAGATGGCCGTGAGTTCCTTTTCCTCCGTGAGGTAGGGCACTACGCCGGACTTGGGATATACCAGGGCGATGATTTTTCCCGCGCGGTCCAGCACCAGGGATTCTTCCACCATGGCGTGGCGGGACAGTTCCTGTTCCACCTCTTCGGGGTAGATGTTCTGGCCGGAAGCGCTGAGGATGAGCGCCTTGATGCGGCCGCGGATGAAGATGTTGCCTTCTCCGTCCATCACGCCCAGGTCTCCGGTTCTGAACCAGCCGTCTTCCGTGCGGGCGGCCTCATCGGCCTTGGGGTTCTTGTAATAGCCCACAAACAGGTTGGGGCCGCGGGACTGGATTTCTCCGGGGATGCGCTCCGGGTCTGAGGAATCTATGCGGATGTCGTGGATGGCCTTGCCGCAGGAGCCGGGAGCATAATTTTCCGGGCTTTCGATGGCCAGCAGCGGGCAAGCTTCGGTGAGACCATACCCGACAACATAGGGAAGGCCGATTCTCTTGAGGTCGCTCTCCACTTTCCAGCTAAGGGGGGCGCCGCCGATGATGATGGATTGAACCCTTCCTCCAAAGAGATCCATCACCTTTTGTCTCAGTGTTTTATAATATGCCAGGCGGATGTAGGGCATGGTGCCGATGGCTTTGGCAGGGTGGGAATAAAGGTGCGGCTTGATATAATTGGCGTGGATTTTCTCCATAATCAGGGGCACCGTGATAACCAACAGCGGCTTCACTTCCTGCATGGCTTTGACCAGGAGGGAAGGGGAGGGCGCCTTGCCCAGAAAAGTAATGGTGAAACCAGTGCAGCAGGGATAGATGAATTCCATGGCCAGTCCGTAGATATGGGCCAGCGGCAGCATGGAAAGGATGGTGTCTGGCTTGTTGGAAAGGAGGTTCTGGCAGTTCTCCACCACGTCGGACATGGCGCCGTAGGTGAGCATCACTCCCTTGGGGTCTCCGGAGGTGCCGGAGGTATAATTGATGATGGCCACGGAGTCCATATGGTCCGGATAGGATACCGTCCGGGGGTCAAAGCCATCGGCCCCTTTCTCTTCCCAGGCTTTCAGGATTTGCTGGTCTCCACTCCAGAACAGTTCGTCTTCCCTGACGTCCAGCACCCCGCGGATCTGGGGCATGGTCTGCAGGCTCAGCTGGTCCCACAGGTCCGGGTCTGTGAACAGCAGCACGCTGTCTGAGTGGCGGATTAACTGGGCAATGCCCTCCGCCGTATAGTTGGGCAGGATGGGAACGATGACGGCCTCGTAAGTGTTTACCGTCAGGAACAGGCTGGCCCACCGGGCCGAATTGCGGGCACACAGGGCAATCTTGTCCCCTTTTTGTATGCCGGCAGCCTGGAAAAAGCGGTGATACTGTTCAATGATGGTGGCCAACTGCCCGTACGTGTAAGTTTGGCCTTGATAATCACATAAGGCGGGTTGGTGGGTCCTTTGGCGAATCTGGTCTTCCAGTTTCTTCAAATAATGCTTCATTCTCTTGTCTATCGCAAATGCAAAGATACAAATTACTGTGGTTTCTCAGCCAATAAAATATTATATTTGCATATCAAGAGCCATGCCACAATTATTTTCCATACGGACCGCTCTGGCGCTGTTGGGAATCCTCCAGGTACTGCTTGGAGGCAATTCTCTCCGTGCCAAGCTGTTTTGGATAATTTTGATTGTGATGTTTCCCGTCACGGGCCTGGTCATTTACTGTCTGACGGGTATTACTTACCGTAATCAGGCCGTCTTCAAGCGTCTTCACGGAACGGCGGTGGACCGCATGAAGAAAGAGATTACCATGGAGCAGGCGCAGGAGTGGTTCTCGGACAAAGACCTGGAAAAAGTGCCCGAAGAATACAAGCCCCTTGCCCGGCTGATGCTCAGTTGCGGAGAGGGGAACAAAGTCTATGCGGGCAATTCCTTTGAAATCATTACTTCCGGCCTCCGCAAGAGGGAACTGCTGCTGGAGGATATCCGGAAGGCCAGGCGCTTTATCCATCTGGAGTATTTCCGTTTCGGGGACGACGAAGCCGGCCGGCAGGTGAGGGACCTTCTGTACCGGAAAGTGGAGGAGGGCGTGGAAGTCTGCTTCCTGAACAACAACATGGTGGGCCGGTTCATCCCCCGTTCCTATTTCCGGGACATGCGCAGGCACGGCATTAATGTGGTATCCTACACACACATCCGCATGGGCATCCGGCAATGGCTCATGCGTATCAACCGCCAGAACCACCGCAAAATCCTGGTGATAGACGGGAAAGTGGCGTATGTGGGGGGCATGAACCTGAACAACCACTATTTCTATCAGTGGAGAGACACGCACCTTCGCATCACCGGTCCCCTGGTGGCGCGTCTGCAGGCCTCTTTCATGGACAGCTGGATAGGCTCCGGCGCTACTTTCCGCCATCCTCTGAATGAATACATTTCCAAGGAGTATCCTCAGGAAGAGGCTCCCTTCCGGGATAAACTGGTGCAGGAGGTGGTATCGGCCCCGGAATTTGCCCATCGTGCCGCCCAGGAGGCCTTTGAATGGATTTTGAACAACGCCAGGAAGTATGTCTATATCCAGACTCCGTACCTGGTGCTGCCGGATTCCTTGATGCAGGCTCTTAAAAATGCGGTGAGCCGCGGCGTGGACGTCCGGCTCATGCTGCCCAAGGAGGTGGATACCCCTTTCATGGGACCCACCAACCATGCTTTTTACCAGGCATGCCTCAAAGCCGGCATCCATCTGTTCGAGCGCGGAGGGGAGTTCATCCATGCCAAAACGCTGGTGGCTGATGACGGCCTTACCGTCATAGGGGGCTCCAACCTGGATTACCGCAGTTTAGACCTCAACTGCGAGAACGACACCATCATCTACGACCAAGAAACCGCCCAGGTGAACAAGCAGATCTTCCTGGAGGAAAAGGCCTCCTGCAAAGAGCTGGACCTGGTCACCTGGAGGGCTTCGCGCAGTGTCTGGCAGCGGTTTGTGTCGGCCGTCATGTGGCCTTTCCGTTACTTACTTTAGCACATAGTCGCTGGTGTTCTTGAGGCCGCGGGTGTTGAAATAGCCCGCCGTTATGTCCCCTTTTACGTAAACGCGGGCTCCTATCAGCTCCGGATGGTCCACCAGGTTGAGGGCGTCGCGCACCTTGCCTTTGGGCAGTTCCACCGCCAGGCAGGAGGCTTTGGAGGTGATGGACGAGCGGTCGGCCAGCGCCAGGTGGGTGGCTTTGGTAATGCCGGATGTCTTCACCGTTTTTCCGGCCGATGTAAGGTCCCCACCCACAATATAGCCGTAAACCCAGACTCCTTTCTGGTCAATGTGCTCCGGGGCGTCTCCCACGGAAATGGCGTCGGGTTCCTGCCCGTCGCCCGTAGAGGGTTCTTCGCCTATGGTGTAACTGCCGCTGGTCCATACCTTGCTGGTATCCACCATAACCTGCAGTTTTCCTTCGCCCCCGGAATTGGCCACGTTGATGCCCAGGCTCAGGATTTCCCGGGGCTCCAGCTTGCGCGTCAAAAGGGTCTGGTCCTTCCCCTCATTGTACAGGACAATGGAAGCGTTCCCGGCCTTGAGGTAGGCGATACGCGTTTCATTGTACAGGTACTTCAGACTGTTTTCTTCCTGCTTTACAAACAGCACGCCGTCCGGAAAAGCCGTGAGAAAGCCGGGGGAGATGTGCAGGCGCATGCCGGCATTCATAAGAGTGCAGCGAAGGGTAACGCTCACCTTCTCGCCGGCGGGAATTACCACCACCTGCTCGTCCCCGTACTGCGGACGGCCGAAAGCCGGGGCCGAGAAGGCGATGGACCTTATGCTCACCGTGTAGCTGCCCGGGTCCACGCTCAGGTATTCGGGGGAGTCTCCGTAGGTGCCGTCGTACAGGACCTCTCCGCGGGCGTCGGAAATGGTGAGAAGGAAGTCGTTGGTGTCCGGAATCTCCGGATCGGCCGCCTTGGTGAGGGCGCTCCTGTCCAGGATCCATCGAAGTTCCCCTTGTTCCTTGTCGGGGTCGGTTGCCAGGCCGAAATCGTCGCAGGCGGCAGCTCCGGCAAGGAGGAACGGGAGCAGCGCCATCCATCGAAAAGTTTTCATGGCCCCAAGGTAAGCAGCTTTCTGCAAACCCATAGGTGGCAAACAGAAATTTTTTCCGCTTTTTTTCTTGCGATTCCTTTAAAACAACATCAAGAAAAACCCGAATCGCCTTTTTTTACTATCTTTGCAGGATTAAAAATAAAACTATGTTTGAGAACCTTAGTGAGAGATTAGAGCGGTCTTTCAAGATACTGAAAGGTGAAGGAAAAATCACCGAAATCAATGTGGCGGAAACCGTCAAGGACATCCGCAAAGCCCTGCTGGACGCCGATGTAAGCTACAAGGTGGCCAAGGACTTCTGCAACCAGGTGAAGGACAAGGCCATAGGAACCGGCGTACTCACTGCGGTGAAGCCCCAGCAGATGATGGTGAAAATCATGCACGACGAGCTGGCGTCCTTCATGGGTTCCGAGGCCCGGGACATCAACATCAAGGGCAATCCCGCCATCGTGCTGGTGGCCGGCCTCAATGGTTCCGGTAAAACCACCTTCTCCGGCAAGCTGGCCCTCCACATCAAGAGCAAGCGCGGCATGAAAGTGCTGCTGGCCGCCTGCGACACCTTCCGTCCCGCCGCCATCGAGCAGCTCAAGGTGCTGGGAGAGAGCATCGAAGTGCCCGTCTATACCGGGGAAGGGGAGAAAGACCCCATCAAGATAGCCAAGGCGGCCGTGGCCAAGGCCAAGGCCGAGGGGTACAGCGTAGTCATTGTGGATACCGCCGGCCGCCTGGCCGTGGACCAGCAGCTGATGGACGAAATATCGGCCCTGCATCAGGCCATCCATCCCACGGAGACCCTGTTCGTGGTAGATGCCATGACGGGCCAGGATGCCGTGGAAACGGCCAAGGCCTTCAACGACCGCCTGGACTTTGACGGCGTGGTGCTTACCAAGATGGACGGTGACACCCGTGGCGGTGCGGCCCTTTCCATCAAGGCCGTAGTGGGCAAGCCCATCAAGTTCGTCAGCTCCGGAGAAAAGCTGGAAGCCCTGGATGTCTTCCACCCGGAACGCATTGCAGACCGTATCCTGGGCATGGGAGACGTGGTTTCCCTGGTAGAGAAGGCCCAGGAGCAGTATGACGAGAAACAGGCCCGTGAACTGAAGAAAAAACTGGCCAGGGACCAGTTCACCCTCTGGGACTTCTACCAGCAAATCCAACAGGTGAAAAAGATGGGCAACATCAAAGACCTGGCCGGCATGCTGCCCGGTGTGGGCAAGGCCCTCAAGGACGTGGATATCCCGGATGACGCTTTCAAGACCACGGAGGCCATCATCCTCTCCATGACTGTCTACGAGCGGGAGCATCCCGAGGTAATCAACGGTTCCCGCCGCAAGCGCATTGCCGACGGCTCGGGCACCTCCCTTCCGGAAGTGAACAAGCTCCTCAAGCAGTTTGAGGGCACCCGCAAGCTTATGAAGGGCGCCGTTACCGGCAGCCTCATGCAGCAGATGCGGGGGATGAGAAGATAAGTATGAGACGCCTTCTGCTCACTTTCCTGTTTTTATCGGCCTTCCTCTCTTTGAAGGCCCAGCAGGTGCACCCGGAATTTCAGGTAAGGGCCGATGCCTTTTTCCTGAACAGCGAATTTGACGCCTCCGGCAACAAGCTGGCCACCTCGCAGACGCTGGGTGCCGTGCGGGCAACGCCCTATGTGGGCCTGCGTTTTGGAAAAAACCACCGGCTCATGGCAGGGTTCAGCGCCCTCCAGCATTTTGGAACGCCCGGAAAAGGCCCCCAGCTGGAGGCAGCCCTGTGGTACCGGTACGACAAGCGCAACTTCACCCTGGCGGCGGGCATTTTCCCGCGCGCTACGCTAAAGGGCGCTTATTCCACCGCAGTGGTTTCGGACGAGATTAACTTGCTGGATGCCCATCTGGAGGGTTTTCTGCTGCAGTGGCACCCGGGGCAGTCCCATTACGAGATAGCCCTGGACTGGAACGGCAAGTACGGCGCGGGCCGCCGGGAGCAGTTCAATGTGATAACTTCCGGTTACAGCCCTGTCACTCCCTGGCTGGCCCTGGGTTGGGAAGGCATGTTCCACCACTTGGCCTGCAGTGAAGAGGCCATAGACGTGGTGGACGACCATATCCTGCATCCTTATGTGAAGGCCGATGCGGCTCCATTCACCGTGCTGGAGGAACTCTCCCTCCAGGCCGGCTTGCTCTCCGGTATGCAGAGGGACCGTTACACGGAAGAGAAAGCCCGGTTCCCCCTGGGCGTAAACCTTACCCTTACCGCCATGAAATGGGGTTTCGGCCTCAGAAACCAGTTCTATTATGGTAACAGCCAGGCTCCTTTATATACGGAACTGGATTATACCGGGAAGCCTTTCGGCCCCCAGCTTTATATGCGCTCCTCCTTCTGGCAAGTCTGCACCGAAGGCGCCACTTCCGGCTATCTGGACCGCGCAGACCTTTTCTGGCAGAAAAAGCTGGGACAATATGTTTCGCTGGCCGTGCAGTTTCGCTTTTTCTTCGGCCAGGGCGGCTATGTGGGCTGCCAGCAGCTCTTCCACGCCAGCGTAGATTTGGACAAGATTACCTTTAAGCACAAGAAAGTATGAAAGTACGTCATCTCCTGCTGATGGGCGCAGCCCTTCTGGCCCTTTCGTGCGGCCACCGTCTCAAGGACGGCGAGTACACCCTTACCATACTCTCCACCAACGACGTTCACGGAACCTGGTTCGATTCCACCTATGTGGACTCCCGTGTCAAGAAGTCACTGCTTGCCGTCAATTATTACGTGGACAGCGTCAGGGTGGCCGACGGCGTCGAAAATGTGGTACTGCTGGATGTAGGGGACTGCCTGCAGGGAGACAACGCGGCGTACTATTTCAATTACGTGGACACGCTTTCCCCGCACCTTTTCCCCCGCCTGCTTGAGTACATGGGGTATGATGCGGTGGTATGGGGCAACCACGACGTGGAAACCGGGCACAAGGTCTATGACCGCGTGCAGAGGGAACTTAACCGGGTCGGCATCCCCTTCCTGGCCATCAACGCCATTCGGGACGACAATGGCCAGTCCTATTTTCCGCCGTACAAGGTGCTGGAAAGGGGAGGGCTCAAGGTGGTTGTCCTGGGCTATGAGAATGCCAATATCAAGGCCTGGCTGGCCGAGGAGGTGTGGAGCGGCATGCACTTCGACCGCATCCTTTCCCGCGTGCAGCAGGATGTGGACGCCGTGCGTGCCAGGGAACACCCGGACGTTCTCATCGTGGGCATGCATTCCGGAACCGGCGAAGGCAACGGGAAGAATGCAGAATCCGAAGCCTTAGACGTGTTCAACAGCGTCAAGGGCGTGGACTGGGTCCTCTGCAGCCACGACCACAGGCCCCTGGTGATGGACCGGGATTCCATCGCTCTCATCAACGCCGGCAGCCACAGCCGATACCTGGGCCATGGCAGGATGCGCGTCAAGGTAGAAGGTGGAAAAGTGGTTTCCAAGCAGTTGGAGGCCGATTTAATCCCTGTGGATGCCCGTAAGGCAGACCCTGAGATGCGGGAAGCCTTCCAAAAAGATTACGAAGCCGTCAAGGCCTTTACCCTCCGCGAGGTAGGACAGCTCAACGTGGCCCTCCGCACGCGCGATGCCTACAAAGGAATGTCGGACTATGTCAACCTCATCCACACGGTGTGCCTCCAGTGCCAACCGGCCCGGCTTTCCATTGCGGCCCCCCTCACTTTCAACGGCAACGTGGAGACCGGCCCCCTGGTTTTTAACGACCTTTTTACCCTCTATCCGTTTGAGAACCAGCTGTATGTGATTTCCATGACCGGGGACGAAATCCGCCGTTATCTGGAGGCTTCCTACGACCGCTGGATCAATACCGTGTCCAAGCCCGGAGACCACGTTCTCCGGATTGTTCCCCGGGACAATACCCGTACGCAGCAGCAGGGATGGTCCTTCTACGGCCTGTCTTATAACTTCGACTCCGTGGCGGGCCTCCATTACACGGTAGATGTGACCAAGCCCCGCGGAGAACGGGTAGTCATCACCGCCCTGGCCGACGGCACCCCCTTCCAGCCCGAGGCAACATATCATGTGGCCGTCACTTCTTACCGGGCCAGCGGCGGAGGAACTCTTCTGGACGAAGTGGGGATTGACACGGACCGTATTGACGAGCGTGTAGTAGCCCGTTATCCGGAAATCCGCACCCTCATTTACGAGTGGCTGGTAAAGGATCCCACCATAGACCGGGAAGAAATCTCCAATCCGGCCATCCTGGGTACATGGAAATTCGTCCCCGAGTCCCTTGCTGTGAAGGGCATCGAGGACGACATGCGATTGTTATTCGGAGAATAATTTCCCTTACTTGGCGTAAGCCACGGAACGCGTTTCCCGGATAACGGTGATTTTCACCTGTCCGGGATACGTCATTTCATCCTGGATCTTCTGGGCAATCTGGCCGGAGAGGACCTCGGCGTCGTGGTCGCTCACTTCTTCGGCCCCAACAATTACGCGGAGCTCACGGCCGGCCTGGATGGCGTAGGCCTTGGTTACGCCGGGATAGGAACCGGCCAGGTTCTCCATGCCGCGAAGACGCTTGATATAGCTCTCGATTACCTCGCGGCGGGCACCCGGACGGGCACCGGAAATGGCGTCTCCCACCAGCACCAGCGGGGCATAGAGGGAAGTCATTTCGGTTTCCTCGTGGTGGGCGCCGATGGCGTTGCAAATCTCGGGTTTTTCCTTGTACTGCTCTGCCAGCTTCATGCCCAGCAGGGCGTGCGGCAGGTCCGGATCTTCTTCGGATACCTTGCCGATATCGTGCAGGAGGCCGGCACGCTTGGCAATCTTGGGGTTCAGACCCAGTTCAGATGCCAGGATGGCGCAGATGTTGGCCACTTCGCGGGAGTGCTGCAGCAGGTTCTGGCCATAGGAGGAACGGTATTTCATGCGGCCGATCAGGCGGACCAGCTCCATGGAGAGGCCGTGGATACCCATGTCAATGCAGGTGCGCTTGCCGGTTTCCAGAATTTCTTCTTCCAGCTGTTTCTGGACCTTGTTCACCACCTCTTCGATGCGGGCGGGGTGGATGCGGCCGTCCACCACTAACTGGTGCAGGGCCAGGCGGGCCACTTCCCTGCGAACAGGGTCGAAGGCGCTGAGGAGGATGGCGTCGGGGGTGTCGTCCACCACAATCTCCACACCGGTAGCGGCCTCCAAAGCACGGATGTTACGGCCCTCACGGCCGATGATGCGGCCCTTGATTTCGTCGTTCTCGATGGGGAAGGTGGTTACGGCATTCTCGATGGCCGTTTCCGTAGCGGTGCGCTGGATGGTGTTGATAACGATGCGCTTGGCTTCCTTGGCGGCGTTCAGCCGGGCCTCGTCGATGCAGTCGTTGATGTACGCCTGGGCTTCCGTGCGGGCTTCGGCCTTCATGGATTCCACCAGCTGGTTCTTGGCCTCGGCGGCGCTCATGCCGGCGATGGACTCAATCTGGCGGATTACCTGGCCGCGGAGCTCTTCGTACTCCTCTTCCTTCTGCCTGAGCACCTCCTGCTGGGCCATCAGGCCCGACTTCTGGGCTTCCACCTCTTTGTTTTTCTTGTCGGCCTCACCCAATTTCTGGTTCAGGGTGTTTTCTTTCTGGCGGATACGGTTTTCGGCGTCCCTGAGCTGGGCGTTCTTCTCGTTCACCGTTTTCTCGTGCTCGCTCTTGAGGGAAAGGTATTTCTCCTTGGCCTGGAGGATGCGCTCGTTCTTGATTTTTTCGCCTTCAATTTCGGCCTTTTCCAGGATCTCGTCCCTCTTTCCCTTGAGGATGGAGCGACGGACCAGTATGTACGCAGCCAGCGCAATGACTGCACCGGCTATGAATCCGATAAGGATGCTTACGATATCCATAAATATATAGTGTTACAAAAAAGGTCTGTCTCCTGCGCGGGAAAACAGACATGTAAGAAAAAAGCCGTCAGCATCTAGTCAGAAAATCTTATGGGAATAAGATTTGGGTGCCGCCCGTTTGCTGGTATCCCCCGCCTGCCTGGGCAGGACTCCTTGCGGAGCGGGGCCCGCCATCCACGGTCCGAGTCAACCCGGCGCGTTGAAACGTGTTGATTTCAGCTTTCGATGGTTGACGGCTATTGCGTGTGGGTCTTCAAATAGTTGTCCAAGTCACTTTCCAACTGCTTTTCAGCGGTTTTGTACAGGTCGATGTCTTTTTGGATCCCCAGGCGGATGACCGTCTCATTCAGGGCCACCAGCGACAGAAGGTCCGATACGTTCCTTCCGGGATGGCTGCGGGTGAAAGTGGTGAAGCGCTTGTTGATGGCCTCGGCCGCCTGGCGGTACAACTCCTCCATCTCCGGCGAGCTGGCCGTGAGGTTAAAGGTGCGTCCTGCAATCTTGATGCTGATTTTCTGGTCCATCAGGCGTCCTCCAAATAGGAGATGCACTTATCGATCTCCTTGATTAGTTTATCGACCTTGGCCCTTACGTCGTCGGTGGCGGCGCCACCGGAGAAGGCCTCGGTAAGCTTCCGGGTTTCTATCTCGGATTCCAGTTCTTTTATCTGTTTTCTCAGCGCTGCCCCGGTTTCCTCCCACGTATGTAGCTCCCCGCGAAGACGTTCATTCTCCGCTTTCTCAGCCTCATAACGTGCGATCAGCTGTTCAATTTGTATTCTTACATTCTCCAGCATAGCCGGTTAAAGCCTATCACCGCAAATTTACGAAAAATCTTGCAATGTTTTCGCAAGTTGCAAAAAATTTTTAATTACAGCCTGGTAATCATCTCTTTGAAGAGGGCTGTCATCTTGTCTGCAGCGGCGTTGGCGGCCTTCACAACCTTCTCTCCGTCTATGACGTAATTCTCGTCTTCCGCGTCGTGGGCCACGTCCGTAATCACGGACATCCCGAAGACAGGAATGCTGCTGTGGCGGGCCACAATCACTTCCGGAACGGTGCTCATGCCCACGGCATCTCCACCTATGGTGCGGAAGAACTTGTATTCTGCGGGTGTCTCATAAGTGGGGCCGGAGCAGGCAATATATACGCCTTTTCGCAGCGTCAGGCCCATTTCGGAGGCAATGGTTTCGGCCAGCCGGATGAGCCCGGGGTCGTACGGACGGGTCATATCCGGGAAGCGGGGACCGAATTCCTCCAGGTTGGGGCCGATGAGGGGATTGGGCATCATGTTGATGTGGTCCCGGATAATCATGAGGTCTCCCACCTTGTAGTCCGGGTTGGTGCCGCCGGCGGCGTTGGACACGAAGAGATACTCTATGCCCATCATTTTCATGACGCGGATGGGGAGGGTTACCTGGTTCATGCCGTAGCCCTCATAGTAGTGGATGCGGCCCTGCATGGCCACAACCGTCTTGCCGCCCAGCTTGCCAAAGATGAAATTGCCCTTGTGGCCTATGGCCGTGGACACCGGGAAGCCGGGAATGCGCTTGTAGGGGAGCACCAGGGGGTCTTCAATTTCATCGGCCAAGCGGTCAAGGCCGCTGCCCAGCACAATGCCGACAGCGGGTTTGCGCCCGTCCAGGACATGCTGTACGTATTCGTCGGCCAGTTTGATATTGTCTAAGAAACTCATATTCTTTCAATCATCTTGGTAATCAGGAGGGTCATTTTGTCCGCTGCTGCATTGGCGGCCGTCACCACGTCCTCCCCGTCGTTCACATAGTCTTCCGCGTAATCGTCGTGGGCCTCGTTGGTGATGACGGAAATGCCGAATACAGGCACGCCTGCATGGCGGGCCACGATGACCTCCGGGATGGTGGACATGCCCACGGCGTCACCGCCCAGGAAACGGAAGTATTTGTATTCTGCCGGCGTTTCGTAGGAAGGGCCGGTTCCTCCCACATACACGCCCTGCTGCAGGGGAATGCCTTCCTCCCGGGCAATGGAGAGGGCCAGCTGGATAAGCCCGCGGTCGTACGGGCGGGTCATGTCCGGGAAACGGGGACCGAGCTCTTCTATGTTGGGGCCGATGAGGGGGTTGGGCAGCAGGTTGACGTGGTCCTTGATAATCATGAGGTCTCCCACATGGTAGTTCAGGTTGGTCCCGCCGGCGGCATTGGAGACGATGAGGGTCTTGATGCCCAGCTTGATCATGACGCGGATGGGAAGCACCACCTTGTCCATGCCGTATCCCTCATAGTAATGGATGCGGCCCTGCATGGCCATGACGGTTTTACCTCCCAGCTTGCCCACGATGAAGTTTCCCTTGTGCCCCATGGCCGTGGAGACGGGGAAACCGGGCAGGGTGCGGTAGGGGATTACGATGGGGTCTTCTATGGAATCGGCCAGGCGGCCCAGGCCGCTTCCCAGCACTATGCCCAGCTCCGGCTTGCGGCCTTGAAGGTCTTCCTGGAGCCGGGTGGATATGGCGTTGATAATTTCCAGTCTTGGATCCATGGCTAATTGGGTTTTACTTGATTTGGGAAAGCACCTTCCGTGCGCCTTCCAGCACTTCCTGCTCTCCGGGAACCACACGGTTTTGCATCACCCATCGGCCCCGGGCCATCACGTCGGAGATCACGTCCGAATGGGCGGCATACACCAGGTTGGCCAGCACCGTGCCGGGGGAGAGGAAGTAGGAGTTGTTCAGGTCTATCAGGGACAAATCGGCCCTGGCGCCTTCCCGGATGACTCCGGTATCTACGCCCAGCGCGCGGGCGCCGTGGACGGTGGCGCAGTCCAGCAGCTCTTCCAGGGGCAGGGAGCGGGGGTCTTCCCTCCAGGACTTCTGCAGCATGGCGCTGTTTTTCATATGCTCCAGGATGTCCATGTTGTTGGAAGAGGAAGCGCCGTCCGTGCCTATGCATACGTTGGCTCCGGCATCCCTGAGCTCGTTGTAGCGGAAGCGGTAGCCGGAAGAAAGCTTGAGGTTGGAATTGACGCAGTGGACGCAGTTCACCTTCCGTTTTCCCAGGATTTCTATGTCTTCCGGGTCCAGGAAAAGGCTGTGGGCGGCAATCACATCCGGCCCCAGCACACCCAGGGATTCGAAATATGCCGTAGGGGTGAGTCCGCCATGGGCCTTCTTGCAGTCCTCGTACTCCTTCCGGGTTTCGGCCAGGTGGATGTGGATGCGAAGCCCCCGCTTCCGGGCAAACTCTGCAGCCCATATGATGTTTTCTTTGGAAACGGTGTAGATGGAGTGGATGGAGATGGCAAACTGGGAGTCTCCCTTCCATTCCAGCGTGCGCTGGTACAGCCTTTCGCACCCGTCCCTCTGGCGCAGGACCATCTCCTTGTCCATCTTGTCCAGGAACACGAAGGAGTACACAGGGTAAATACCCATCTCCACGGCAGCCCGGCGGGTATGGGGGGCAAACCAGTACTGATCGTTGTACATGGTGGTGCCTCCCTTGATCATTTCCAGGCAGGCCAGTTTGGTGCCCCAGTACAGGAAGTCCCCGTCCATTCTGACCTCCTGCTTCCAGATATTCTCCAGCCAGTTGTAGAGGGTGAGGTCTTCGTAAATGCCCCGCAGCAGCACCATGGCGGCGTGCGTGTGCGTATTGACGAAGCCGGGGATGACCGCCTTCCCGCTGCAGTCCACCTTTTCCGCTCCCGGAACGTCTATGGGCAGGGCCGATATTTTAGCGATGTGGTCTCCGTCCACCAGGATGTGTACGGGGGCTCCTTTGTGTTGTACGTTTTGCAGCAGAATCATGGGATCAGGTTTAAGAGTCTGTTTTGAAATGATTCAATATTTTTGGTAAATTTTCCTCAAAAATTTTCACCCATAGGAACCCCTATGGCCAAAAATTTTCAAGAAAAATTTCCACAAAAATAAACTATAAATAAAAATTTCAATCATTTCAAAACAGACTCTAAAAAAACCGGCGCAAACTGTGCCGGTTTTTGTACGTTAAAATTCCTCGGGACCGTCTTGCTCTTCCCTGGGGGTGTACTGGCGGATGGGCTCATCGTGGAGAAGGTCGTGCGTAATGTAACGGACCGCCTCCTGAAGCCCCTCCTGAAATTTTTCGAAGTCTTCCTTATAGAGGAATATCTTGTGCTTGTCGTAGGTGAAGGAACCGTCCCTTTCCTGCCGACGCTTGCTTTCCGTGATGGTCAGGTAATAGTCGTTGTTGCCCTTGGTGGTTTTTACATCGAAAAAATACGTGCGTTTTCCGGCGCGTACCGGCTTGGAATACACGTCTTCCGCATTGCGCTCCTGGCCGTGGGGCCTTTCAAAATCTTCACTGTACATCGTAGTCCATTTTTGTTTTATAGATACAAATATAGGGAAATAATTGAAAAAACACTAACTTTGCATGAAATAATGAAAGTTCTTTATGTTAAATAGACGCATACTCCGTGTCAAGGCATTCAAGGTCCTGTACGCATACGCGGAAAATCAGGACCTTTCGCTCAAAGAGACGCTCTCCAGCCTGGATGCTTCTTGCGAAGCCACGCGGGACTTGTATCTTTACATGATGGCGGCCATCCCCGCCCTTACCGCAGAGGCCGCCCGCCGCATCGAGGCCGCCCAGGGAAAATTCAATCCCACCGAAGAAGACCTCCATCCGCGCATGGGGTTTGTGCATAACGGCATATCGGCCCTTTTGAAGGAAGACCCGGATTTTGCCCGCCTGCTGGAAAAGAAAAAGATATCCTGGGCCAACAACGACGCCCTGGTCAACGCCCTTTGCGAAACCCTCAAGACCCGCAGCTATTTCCAGGAATACCTGAAGGCCGATGAATCCACCCTCCAGGAAGACGCCCGATTGTGGCAGCGCATTTTCCAGGAGGAGTTCGAGGACAACGAGGCCCTTGCCGCCATCCTGGAAGACAGCTCCATTTTCTGGGCCGATGAACTGGCGTACGTGCTGGGCACCTGTATCCGTTCCCTGGAAGAGATGGGCAAAACGGGCCGCTGGAACCTTCCTCCGCTTTATCAGAGCGAAATCCTCGCCGCCCAGGGCAAGACCGTGGACAGCGACCGGGATTTCGTACGCAAGCTGGTGACGGCCGCCTACGGACGTTATGCGCAGTACAGCACCCTGGTGGCGGAATCCGTCTCCAAATGGGACCAGGACCGCCTGTACACCACGGACACCGTGCTCATCGTGCTGGGCCTCACGGAGGCCGAAACCTTCCCGGAGATTCCCGTGAAAGTGAGCATCAACGAGTACGTGGAAATCTCCAAATACTATTCCACGCCCAAGAGCCGTGGGTTCGTGAACGGTCTGCTGGACCGTCTTGTCAAAGAGAAAGGATTACTTTAAAACGCTGAAATACAATGAATATGCTCTTTATTCTCCCCCTCCAGGCCGCACCCCAGGGTAGCGCCCTTCCCACCATCCTCATGTTCGGTGCCATCATCCTGGTGATGTGGCTGTTCATGATCCGTCCCCAGCGCAAGCAGCAGAAAGAGCTGGCCGAATTCCGCAACGCCCTCAAGAAGGGGGACAAGGTGGTCACCGTGGGCGGCATCTACGGAGAAATCGTGGAAGTGAACGAGAAAACCGCCCTTATCCGCGTGGACGGAGACGTCAAGCTGCGCGTGGACAAGCAGGGGCTGGTGAAGGATTATTCCGAGACGGCCCAGAAATAAACCATGGACCTGAAGGAACGCCTCAAATTCCGGCCTTTCAGATGGGGCCGGGAATGGATAGTGGTGGCACTGTCCGTTGTATTGGCGTTTCTGGTGTGGTTGCTGGTGAACCTTTCCCAGCAGTATTCCGGCACCATCAGCGTGCCGGTGATGGCCCAGTGCAACCTGGAAGGCTACGGGACAGAATCCACCAACACCGTGCTGGTCAGCGCCCGCTGCCGTACGGAGGGCTTCCGTCTGCTGCGGGAGTTCAGCCGCCGGGAGCGCAAGATAGTGAAGGTCAAGTTCAACAAGGCCGATATGCGCGCCACTTCGCCGGGCGTTTTCTGTGTGATTGGCGGTGCCAAGAACTCCTATGTGGACCAGTTCTTCGGAGAAGACGTCAAACTGGAGGCCTTCATCACGGACACCCTGCGCTTCGTGTTTGCGGTGGAAAACCACAAGAAAGTGCCCATCGACGTGCCCCTGACCGTCAGCTGCCGTGCCCAGTACATGCAGAGCGGCCCGTTCCACACCATTCCGGATTCCATAACCGTTTACGGCCCGCAGGAGCGCCTGGATGCCATAGAGAAGGTCACAACCGGCCGCCTGGTCCTGTCAGACTTGCACAGTTCCCGGCATGGTCTCCTCAAGGTGAATCCCGTCAAGGGCATCCGTATGTCCGCGGACGAAGTCAGCTACGAACTGCCCGTCTCCCGGTATGTGGAACTCTCCGCAACTGTTCCCGTGGGGGTGTTGAACAATCCTTCGGGACGGGCTCTCCAGGTGTACCCTCCCACCGCGCAGGTGTATCTGCGCTGCGCTTTCCCCATTTCCAAAGACCCGCTGGCTTCCTTCAAACTCTATGTGGATTGGGAAGATTTCAGCTCGTCGCTTTCGGGCCGATGCGCCCCGCGCGTCCGCTCCCTCCCTGCCGGCGTACTGGAATACCGCGTGGAGCCGGAGGTCTTTGACTGCATTGAAGTGCACTGATGCGCACCGTCATTGTCACAGGTGGCATAGGAAGCGGCAAATCGGCCGTCTGCGCCCTGCTGAGGAAGCGGGGCATTCCCGTCTATGACAGCGACTCCCGGGTCAAAGAGCTTTACAAGAGCCGCCGCAACCTGGTGCCCCGCCTGGAAAAGGCCCTCGGCTGCCCTCTGAGGCAGGCCGACGGCACCTTAGATAAAGCCCGGCTATCGGCCCTCATCTTCTCGGATGAAGCGGCCCGCGAAACCCTGGAATCCATTGTCTATCCCATCCTCCTGAAGGATTTTCAGCTCTGGCGCGGCCGCCAGGAAGCCCCTTTCGTGGTGCTGGAATCGGCCATTATCCTGTCCAAACCCATCTTTGACGGCCTGGCCGATGCCGTGGTGCTGGTGGACGCTCCCCGGGAGCTTCGCATCCGCAGGGTGATGGAGCGCGACGGCGTTTCCCCCCAGCAGGTGCAGCAGCGCCTGGAAGCCCAGGACCTGCCGCTGGAAAAAGTAAATGTAACCCTGTCCAACAGCGGATCCGAGGAGGAACTGTCGCAGGCTGTGGACCGTGTCTTTTTCGATAAAAATTCGTATCTTTACAAACTATTAGAAGATTAACGCAATATTATGAGCAAAACCGATCTTGCAAAAACCCTTTCCATCCGTGGTCAGCACGGACTTTTCAACTATATCGCCCAGTCCCGCACCGGCGCCATCGTGGAAGCCTTCGAGGATAAGAAGCGCTATAACTTTAGCGCCAACGCCGGCATCACCACCCTGGAGGACATCTCCATCTATACCGCCGAGGGCGAGGTGAAGCTCAAGGAAGTGTTTGCCAACCTGCACAAGGAGCTGAAAGAGGCCGATGCCCCCGCTCCCAAGGCCGCCCCTGAAGAGTTCCAGGCCCTGTTTGCCAAGGCTATTCCCAACTACGATGCAGACCGTTTCTACGTGTCCCACATGAAGAAGGTGTGCGAGTGGTACAACCAGCTCAAGAACTACGCTTCCCTGGATTTCGTGACGGACGAGGAGCGCGAGGCCGAGGCTCAGAAGGAGGCGTAGATGCCCAGGCTCCAGGTGATTACCCTGGGGTGCTCGAAGAATACCGTCGATACCGAGCACCTGCTGTTCCAGGTACAGGACTCCTACGACATTGTGCCGGAAGGGGAATCCTGCCCTGTGGATGTGCTTCTCATCAACACTTGCGGCTTCATAGGGGACGCCAAGGAGCAGTCCATCCAGACCATCCTGGCCGCCGCCCGGCGCAAGGCCGATGGGGAAGTGGGCCGGCTGCTGGTGTGCGGCTGCCTTTCGCAGCGTTATTCCGATGAATTGCCCGGCCTCATTCCGGAAGTGGACGGCTGGTTCGGTGCAAGGGAACTGGATCCCCTCATCAAGGCCCTTGGCTGCAAGCCCCGCCCGGAGCTGGCCCACGGCCGCCTTCTGGAGGGAGAATTCAAGCCCTACGCATACCTTAAAATCTCCGAGGGCTGCGACCGCCGCTGCTCCTACTGCGCCATTCCCTTCATCCGCGGGAAACATGTCTCCGTTCCCATGGAAACCCTGGTGGCCGAGGCCCGCGAGCTGGCCGCCAAGGGCGTGAAGGAGCTTATCATCATAGCCCAGGACACCACGTACTACGGACTGGACCTGTATAAGAAGCGTTGCCTGGCAGAGCTCCTTCGCAAGCTCTCCGAGGTGGAGGGCATCGAGTGGATGCGCATCCACTATTCCTATCCGGCCGATTTCCCCGAGGACGTGCTGGAAGAGATGGCACACAACCCCAAGGTGTGCCGCTATATGGACATTCCCCTGCAGCATGTGGCCGATGAGGTGCTGGACAAGATGCACCGCCACGTGGACGGCGCCTGGACCCGGGAACTCATCCGCCGCATGCGGGAGAAGGTGCCGGGCGTCGCCCTTCGCACTACGCTCATCGTGGGACACCCCGGTGAGACATCGGCCCATTTCAAGGAACTGGTGGACTTTGTGAAGGAGGCCCGCTTCCAGAGGATGGGCGCCTTTACCTATTCGGAGGAGGAAGGAACCTATGGCGCAGGGCATTTTAAGGACAGCATACGGCCTTCCACCAAACAAAAGCGCTTGAATGAACTGATGGAAGTGCAGCGAGGCATTTCTTTTGCATATAACCAATCCCGGATCGGTACTGAAGTCCGCGTGCTGGTGGACGGCTTCTCCGATGGCATGCTGGTATGCCGCAGCGAATTCGAAAGCCCCGAGGTGGACGGTGAGATCCTGGTGAAATATTCGGCCGATGCCTTTGACGGGATAGAGCCCCATTCCCTGGTGGGAGAGTTCCTGAACGTCCGCATCACCGCGGCCGATGAATATGACCTTAGTGCAGAAATATGAAAAAGCTTTTCTGGATTCTGGCAGCCGCCCTTTCCCTGGCGGCCTGTTCGCCGCAGGTGTACCCTCTGCATCTGGAGGTGCGCCAGCCTTCCAATTCCGGCTTCACCCTGGTGGGGAAGACGGCTTCCATCGTGTATATGGATGGAGCCAACAGCGTAGATTCCCTGTTCGACCGCCATGCCGCATCGGCCTTTGCCCGCGCGCTGGAGGCCGATTATTTCGGAGGTGAGGAGGTGATAGGCCTCAGCCGCATCGCCACTCCCGACAGCATAGGCGTGGACCTGATGCACACGCTGGTGATGGAAACCGGAGGGGATGTCATCTTCCTGCTGTCATCGGCTCTGGGAGAGCCCGCCGTGGGCAATAACGTGGAATCCAGGAAAGAATCGACAGATTCGGCCTTTGTCTGTTCGGCCAACGTTCCCATCAACACCGTCCTTTATGTCTATGACAGCATGGGCAAGGACGAGGTGGCTAAGTACAAGGGAAATGCCGTGCTTAAACCCACGGTTTACAGCAGCGGTATGCTCACCGACGACGCCATGAAGAGCCTGGTGCTCCGAAACCTTTCGCCCGAGGCCGAGGAAGTGGGTCTTCGCATTTCCCGCCGTTTCCAGTCCAACTGGATCACCGAGAACTTCAGCTTCTATTATTTTGACGACTTCTCTTCGGAGAAATGGTTTGCCCCGCTGCAGGATGCGGCCGACGGGTTGCTGGGCAAGGCCGTCCGGGGCTGGGAGCCGTTGGTGAAGGAGGGGAGTAACATCAAGCGGGCCTGCGCCTGCTTCAACCTGGCCCAGGCATTTTACCTTCTGGGAGACTATGGCATTTCTTCCCGCTGGTTAGACGAGGCCGACAAACTGGAGAACCTTTCGCAGGTTCCTTCGCTTCGAAAAAGGCTGGCTTCCCATTTGGAAAAGTAACGCAATTTCCGTAAATTTGTAAACTTGAAAATTCATTCAAATTCACATACTTTTATGGCAAACATTAATCTCAGACAGTACGGCATCACGGGCGTGAAGGAAGTTCTTTACAACCCTACGTACGAGGTTCTTTACAACGAAGAGACCAAGCCCGGTCTCGAAGGTTTTGATAAGGGCCAGGTAACCGAACTTGGCGCCATCAACGTAATGACGGGTGTTTACACCGGTCGTTCCCCCAAAGACAAGTACATCGTTTACGACAACACCACTAAGGAAGGCAAACCCGGAGAAATCTGGTGGACCACCGAAGGTTATCCCAACGACAACCACAAAATGTCCGTTGCCACTTGGAAGGTGGTGAAGAAACTGGCCCAGAAGCAGCTCAGCGGCAAGCGTCTGTTTGTGGTGGACGGTTTCTGCGGCACCCATGCAGACACCCGCATGAAGGTTCGCTTCATCATGGAGGTCGCCTGGCAGGCCCACTTCGTGACCAACATGTTCATCCGTCCCAAGAACCAGAAGGAGTTTGACCAGGAGCCCGATTTCGTGGTGTACTGCGCCGCCAAGGCCAAAGTGGACAACTACAAGGAGCTGGGCCTCCGTTCCGAGACCTGCGTCGCCTTCAACGTCACCTCCCGCGAGCAGGTTATCCTGAACACCTGGTACGGTGGTGAGATGAAGAAGGGTATGTTCTCCATGATGAACTACTACCTCCCGCTCAAGGGCATCGCCGCCATGCACTGCTCTGCCAACACGGACATGAACGGTGAAAACACCGCCATCTTCTTCGGCCTCTCCGGAACCGGTAAGACCACCCTCTCCACAGACCCCAAGCGCCTCCTCATCGGTGACGACGAGCACGGCTGGGACAACAAGGGCGTGTTTAACTTCGAAGGCGGCTGCTACGCCAAGGTTATCAAGCTGGACAAGGAGTCCGAACCCGATATCTACAACGCCATCTGCAGGGACGCCCTCCTGGAGAACGTGACCGTGGACGCTGCCGGCAAGATTGACTTCAACGACAAGTCCGTCACCGAGAACACCCGCGTTTCCTATCCTATCTACCACATTGAGAAGATTGTCCGTCCGGACAGCCACGGCCCCGCAGCCAAGCAGGTAATCTTCCTCAGCGCAGACGCTTTCGGCGTGCTGCCTCCGGTTTCCATCCTCACTCCCGAGCAGACGAAGTACTACTTCCTCTCCGGCTTCACGGCCAAGCTCGCCGGTACGGAGCGTGGAATCACCGAGCCCACTCCCACCTTCTCCGCTTGCTTCGGCCAGGCTTTCCTGGAGCTGCATCCCACCAAGTATGCAGAAGAGCTGGTGAAGAAGATGAAAAGGAGCGGTGCCAAGGCATACCTCGTAAACACCGGCTGGAACGGTACCGGCAAGCGTATCTCCATCCGTGACACCCGCGGTATCATCGATGCCATCCTCAGCGGTGCCATCGACAAGGCTCCCACCAAGCAGATCCCTTACTTCGACTTCAAGGTTCCTACCAAGCTGGAAGGTGTGGATACCGGTATCCTGGATCCTCGCGACACCTATAAAAATGCCGCCGAGTGGGAAGAGAAGGCCAAGGATCTCGCCAGCCGCTTCATCAAGAACTTCCACAAGTACGAGACCAACCCTGCCGGAAAGGCCCTGGTCAAAGCTGGCCCGAAGCTCTAGTTTTATCTGAAAGACAGTCAATAGGCTGTCTTTCAATATTTTGCGAATAAAGGGGTGCACCTCCAGGTGCACCCCTTTATTCGCAAAATATTGACGGATAGTGATTTAGGTGAATGGACCCCTTCCCCCAGGTTGGAAAGTTCTCCTACCACCTCCACGCGCCGGAAGCATCGGCTGGTACACAGATCTACGTACCTCCTTACAAAGGTGTAGCGTTTATCATCGTCCCAGAATTCACGCATGCTTGAAACGGCCGAAGATAAAGGCTGCGGTGAGGCCGGAAATGATGTGCCAGATGCCCCACCAGTCACTGATTACCAGCATGCCCCTATGATATTGATTACTTCTTGAGTCATATGGTAGAGTCAGGTTTTAGTCAGTCAGGGTGAGGCCGTCATAGGCCGGCTGAACGTCGGAGCGGATGCCGCGTTCGCGGCAAAGGTCCCGGAGTTCCCCGCAGAACTGCCGATGCACAGGGAAGGCGTGGCTCAGATGGGTGAGCCATGTGTGGCGGGCGCCAATCTTGCGGGCTACTTCCAGGGCCTGGTACAGCGAAAAATGGGAGTGGTGGGGATGGTAGCTCACTGTATTCAGTGTGAGGTGCTCCAGCCCCTGGAGTTTGGGCAGTTCGCTGTCCGGAAAGGAACTCATGTCCGTGAGGTAGGCGATGTTTCCGAAGCGGAATCCCAGCACGGGCATCTGGTCGTGGAACCCGCGGATGGGAATCACATTGGCAGCATCGTGGGGAGCTTCTGTTACGGCATTGTCCGAGGGCTGGAGACTGCCATCGGCCTGGCGGTAGAAATAGCCGATGTCGTGTACCCATTCCAGTTCCCCGGTGTTCTGGAGGGAATCTACCCGGAAGGGGCGCTCGTCAATGAGGTGGACGTGCCATTCGGGAGCGCCGGGGTACTTATGCTCGGCAAAGGCGTACGCGTAGTCGTTGCGAAGAGTTTTTAGCACTTTCTCCTCGCAGAAAATCTCGGCCGCCTTCCGGTCTATATAATTGAAGGAGCGGACGTCGTCCAGTCCTCCGGTATGGTCTTTATGGTTGTGGGTGAGGAGGATGGCATCCAGGTGGCGGATGTCGGCCCTGAGCATCTGGGAACGGAAGTCGGGGCCGGCGTCTATCAGGATGTCAAGCCCGTCCATCTGCACGAAGGCCGATGAGCGGTAGCGCTTGTCGTGCCCGTCGGCCGACAGGCAAACAGGGCACCGGCACCCGATGATGGGCACCCCCTGTGACGTTCCTGTCCCTAAAAATGTAAGTTTAGTCAAAGCTAAGAGTCTGTTTTGAAATGATTCAATAAATTCTTTATGTTTCTTTTTGGTAAATTTTCCTCAAAAATTTTCACCCATAGGAACCCCTATGGCCAAA
>CAJOLS010000025.1 GCA_905235535.1 uncultured Bacteroidales bacterium | reverse complement strand
GGTAGTGGGTAGGAGAATCGAACTCCTATTGCGGGAATGAAAATCCCGAGTACTAACCGTTATACGAACCCACCAAACTTGGGACTGCAAAGGTAAGAAATTTTTCTTACCAAGCAAAATTATTTTTCATCTTTTTCTGCACTCTCCCACTCGAACGAATAAAGCAGCGCTTCCACCTGGCGGAGATACTGTCTCTTGTCGTATCGGGGAGCAAACACAAATGCCTCAATCACAATGATATCCTTGCCGTCCGGGCTATAGAAAGAATGCGATACAAAGGGGCCTCCCATGAAGTCTCCCTGCACCTCCCAGAAGCCCCGGGTTTCCATGAAATCCCTTCCCCGGTAACGCAGGGAACGGGTGGTGGGTTCCTGGGCGGTGGAAGTGGTCATATAAGAGCCGTCGAACATGCCCGGAACATTGGCTTCCATAACGCGGTTGCGCTCCCCTATGATGTTTTCCACGGAAAAGACATTCTCCCCCTGAGCCGGATAGCGGTATGCCATCACATATTGCTGGACATACTGCTTCTCATCGGCAATCCAGACGAAACTGTCCGTGATTTTGCGGCAACGGTAGCCGCTGGGGAAATGGATGAAACCGCCCGTGACCTGCTTCATGGGCTCCCGCAGCGCACTCTCTTCATAGAGCTTGGAGTTGGCGATGATGCGGTCCCGCTCGCTTTGCTCGAAGAACTCGGAGATGGTGACGGAAGCCTCGTTGAACAGGCTCAGCGCCTCTTCGGCATCGGCCGCATTGATCTGGACCACGGCCTGGGGCTGGGCCCAGAGGTTGTTCTTATACACCACCCCGTTGGTCTGGTTCTGCGGGTTGATGTTGATCATGAGCATATTCCGGTGCATCTTGAGCATGTTGTTGAAACTGCCCGAGGGAACGTTGGAGAGGTTGAAAAGGGGCTCCCGCTGGGCCAGGTAAGGGGTATCCATGGCCAGGACTTCCCGGATGGCCACGCCCAGGTTCCCTTCCCACTGTTCGCGCTCTATGACAACCAGCACTTCCCCGGCCTTGCCGCTTACGTTGGGAAGGAGATTTTTCTTGTTTCCCTGTTTGCAACCCAGCAGGGACAGGACACAGGCCACCAGGACCGTCAGTCTTGAAATGTATTTCATATTCAGTGAATTAATCTTGCAATATCGTTTCCGAACGCCAGGAACATCAGCAGCAATAACAGTGCCATTCCTATCAGTTGGGCCACCATGAGGAAGCGGTCTCCGGGCTTTTTGCCGGTGAGCATCTCATAAAGGCAGAAAACGATGTGTCCTCCGTCCAGGGCGGGAATGGGCAGCAGGTTCATTACGCCCAGCATAATGGACAGCAGCGCCAGGATATAGAGGAACTGATGCCAGTTCCAGGAAGAAGGAAACACCTGGCCGATGGCAACGAAACTGCCCACGGACTTGTAGGCTCCGGTAGAGGGAGTGGCCACCAGCCGAAGGTCTCTCAGATAACCCGTCACCGTATCCCAGGCCAGGGCGCAGCCTGCAGGGATGCACTGGGCCAGGTTGTAGCTGCGGTGCACCATGGCTATGTTGCGGGGAAATACGCCCAGCATCCCCAGGGAATCCACCTGGAGCGTCATGGAGAGGGTATCGGCCTTCCGGGCCACCGTAACGGGAAGGGATTCTCCGGGATGGGCCCGGAGCACCTTCTGGGCATCCTGCAGGTAGGGAGATTCCACGCTGTCCACGGCCACAATCCGGTCTCCCCTCAGGAGGCCGGCCCCCACATTGCGGGAAGTGGCCATCACGCTGTCAATCACAAAGGGAAGGGCAATGTCAAACATCCCCGGTGTATTAATCACCGCCCCCATCATGGACTGGTCCATGTACAGCGAAAGCGTATCGGTTCCGCGGAGCACCTGCACCTGGCGCACCTGGCGGCGGGCCAGATCGGCCTGCAAATTCAGGAAATCCGTGGGAACGTAATCGTCAAAGCGAAGGATGCGGTCCCCCGTCCGGAAGCCCAGTTCCTCTCCCAGCCCATCTACATAGACAGGGCTGTCGTTGGGGACGTAATTGTCTCCCCAGATGGCCAGGATGGCGCAGAACAGCACAATGGCCAGCAGGAAGTTGTTGAGAACGCCGCCGGACATCACGAAAAGACGCTGCCAGGCGGGCTTGGAACGGAACTCCCAGGGCTGCGGATCTTTCTTGAGGGACTCCGTGTCCATGGATTCGTCCACCATGCCGGCAATCTTGCAGTAGCCGCCCAGGGGGAGCCAGCCAATGCCGTACTCGGTTTCCCACCCGGCCGCCTTGGGGAACAGTTTCACAAACCACGGCATACGTGTGGAGAAGAGTTTGGTGCCGCCTATGTCAAAGAAAAGGAAGAACTTGTCCACCTTGATATGGAACACGCGGGCCCAAAAGAAATGCCCCGCCTCGTGGATAAGGATGAGCACGGAAAGTGCCAGGACAACCTGGAGGGTTTTCATCAGAACCATCATAGTGCCGATATCCTCCTCTGTGCCTGGGCAAAGGCTTCTTCGTGGGTGGCAAAGATATCCTCAAGGGAGGGTTCCTGCACGAAGGACGAGCCTGCCATGACGGCGGAAATCACCTCCGGAATATCGTAGAAACGGATTTTATCCTGAAGATAGGCCGCTACGGCAGCCTCGTTGGCGGCATTCATAGCGCAAGGGATATTGCCCCCCTGGCCTATGGCGTCGAAGGCCAGCTGCAGGCAGGGGAACTTGTCCCGGTCCGGCTCTGCAAAAGTGAGGGAGCCCAGGGTGCCGAAATCCAGCCTCTTCCCTTCCAGCGGGAGACGGGTGGGATAGGCCATGGCCAGGGCAATGGGAAGGCGCATGTCCGGACAGCCCAGCTGGGCCATCACCGCACCGTCCTCGAACTCTACCATGGAGTGGACCACAGACTCCGGATGCACCACCACGTGGATGCGGGAAGCCTCCACCCCAAACAGCCACTTGGCCTCGATGACCTCGAAGCCCTTGTTCATCATGGTGGCGGAATCTATGGTGATTTTGGCCCCCATATCCCAGTTGGGATGCTTCAGGGCCTGCGCCTTGGTGGCCGATGCTATCTTGTCCTTCTCCCAGGTGCGGAAAGGGCCGCCGGAAGCGGTGAGATGGATGGTTTTGAGGGGATTGCCCCCTGCCCCCAGCAGGCACTGGAAAATGGCGGAATGCTCCGAATCCACGGGATAGACGGGCGCTTTGCAGCGGGCGGCCTCCCCCATCACCAGCGAGCCGGCGGCCACCAGGGTTTCCTTGTTGGCCAGGGCTAAGGTTTTACCGGCGCGGACGGCGGCCAGCGTGGGCTTGAGCCCGCTGAAGCCCACCATGGCGGCAACCACCACATCCACCTGGGAATCCTGCACCCAATGGCAGGCGGCGTCTATGCCCAGCTGGACATCCACCCCCGGAAGGGCGTCTTTCACCTGTTGGAACTTGTCCGGGTTGCAGATGACCACATGCGGCACCCGGAAGGCACGGGCCTGCTCGATGAGCAAATCGGCACTGCTGTTGGCCGATATCAAGAAAACGCTGAACTTGTCCGGATACTGCCGCACCACATCCAGCGTCTGCGTGCCGATGGAGCCGGTAGAACCAAGAATAGCAACCTGTTTTGTCATTCTGAGCGAAGCGAAGAATCTAAAATTTGATAAACTGGGTGGGATCCATGGCCTGTCCCTCGTACCAGAGCTCGAAATGGAGGTGGTTGCCCTTGGTGAGGGACGCGGACTCTGCCACCAGGCCGATGGGCGTTCCGGCTTTCACCACATCTCCCTGCCGGTGCAGGAGCTTCTGGTTGTGCTTGTAGATGGACAGGATGTCTCCGGCATGCTGGACGATGATGAGGTATCCTTCCTCGGAATCCCAGGAGGTATAGACCACCGTGCCGTCCAGCACGGAAGTAACCATGCTGCCGACCGGGGCCGTGATGTCAATGTACGGGTGCAGCGTGCGCTCAAAGCCTTCCGTTACAACGCCCTTCACCGGAGGGAAGAAAGACAGGGCCTCCATGGGGAGATTCTTCTTGGGCGCATCATCCACGTTGAACTGCTCCTGCGTAAGGACATCGGCCCTTAACAGGGAGTCCTTGATGGCGTAAAGCTGGGCGTCCGTGACGTTGCGGCTGCTTTCGCTGCCCAGCAAAATGCTGTCCTGGCGAATGGGGGTCTCCCCTTCCACGATGCGGCGGAGGTTTTCGGAGTACAGGTCCCACTGGACCAGACGCATTTCCAGGGAATCTATTTTCAGGGCATTCTGTACAGCCTGGCGGCGGGTTTGGGCACTGGGATAGCCGGGGATGAAGGTGCGAAGGGGCGTGTAGGCCACCAGGAGGAAAAAGGTGACCATGGCCACTATAATACCCGACACCGAGGCTCCTATGAAGATGGGGCGGGTGAAGCGCACACTCCACAGGCGCTCGTGGGAAACGGCGTCGATGAGCGACAAGCGGTAATTACGCGAATTCTTCTTATCTGATTTCTCCATAAAAATTGCTAACTTTGCAAATTGTAATGGACAGATACATCGGCATAGATTACGGACGCAAGCGAACGGGGATTGCCGCAAGCGACCCTCTGGGTATCTTTGCCTCTGCCCTGGATACAATTGATTCTACAAAGTTAATAGATTATCTCAAAAATTACGCCAGCAAAGAGAGAATCCTTGCGTTTGTGGTAGGGTATCCGGTGAACATGGACGGAAAGCCCTCTGAGGCTCAGGCCGATGTGGACGTTTTCCTGAAACAGCTGGAAAAAGCCTTCCCCGGGGTGCCCGTCCAGCTGGAAGACGAGCGCTTCACCTCCGTGCTGGCGCAGCGGGTGATGATTGACGGGGGGATGAAGAAAAGCGGGCGCAGGGAGAAGGGTTCGGTGGACCGCATATCGGCCGCCCTCATCCTCCAGGGATATCTGGACCGCCTCAACGGCAGCGTGGGAGCGGGAGCCATAGACCCCCTGAGCGTCCCGGACAGCCTGTCCAGAAACAAGACAAGACGAAAGAAATGATAAAGCCCATTTACCTCTTCGGCGCACCTGTTTTGCGCGAGACCGCCAAGCCGGCCGATTTGAAAGACAAAGAAGGACTTGCCACCCTGGTGCAGGACCTCAAAGACACACTGGTCAAGGCCGATGGCTGCGGCCTGGCCGCCCCTCAGATTGGGGTGAGCCTCCGCGTGGTCATCGTGGACGGGGATGTAGTTTCCGATTCCTATCCCTACCTGAAAGACTTCCGCCGTACGCTCATCAACCCCGAGATTGTGGAAGAGAGCGAGGAGCAGGTCACCTACTCCGAAGGCTGCCTCTCCATCCCCGGCATCTACTGCGATATCCAGCGTCCCAAAAAAATCACGGTCCGCTACCACGACGAAAACCTGGAAGAGGTAACCGAGGAATTTGACAACTTCGCCTCCCGCATGATCCAGCACGAGATGTCCCACCTGGACGGAGACCTGTTCACGGACCATGCCGCCCCCATCAGAAAAAAGATGCTCTCCAGCAAGCTGCAGAACATCTCTAAAGGAAAAGTGCACCCGCACTATAATTCCAAATTACGCTAATCCTCGGACTACCGTACTCTTAACCGTCTTCCTACCTGGAGGACGGTTGTCTCCTTGATACCGTTGAGCTGGCAGATACTCTTGACGGTGGTTCCGTATTTGAGGGCTATGCCGTAAAGCGTGTCTCCGTTACGCACCGTGTGGTATCGCATGGCGGCGGCCTCTGCGGCAGCGCGGGCGGCGGCTTCCTTCTTGGCCTGTTCCTCGGCCAGCAGGCGGTCTTCCTCGTCGGTGCGGAAAATCTCGTCCTCGTCATCTATGCTCTGCACATAGCGCTGGTTGGGGTTGAAATACCAGGAACGGATTCTCAGGAGACGGTGCCGAAGCGTTCCCGTTTCAAAGTCAATGAGCCAGGAGGGGTCGAAAGCGGCGCCCCGGTAACGGGTCTCAAAATGCAGGTGGGGACCGGTGGAACGGCCGGTAGAGCCGCCCAGGCCGATGATATCCCCGGCGCTGACCCATTCTCCCGGTTCCACGTTGCGTTTGGACAGGTGGCCGTAGAAGGTTTCCAGGCCGTTGGCGTGGCGCACCACCACCAGGTTGCCGTAACCTCCCACATAGTCCGATATGCGCACGCGGCCGTCAAAGGCCACGGGAACGGGCGTTCCAGTAGGATAAGGAAGGTCTATGCCCTGGTGCCGGCGGCCGTGGCGGTAGCCGTACTGGGAACGCGGCTTAACCACGTAGGGGCATACGTAGGAGTCCAGGGTATCTACAATCCACAGGGAGAAGCGGTCCGGAATGGCGTCCGGCTCTTCCTTATAGGGATCTACGGTACGGGTATCCCAGTACTCCGTAAACACATCTTCCGCAGCTACGAAACTGAGGTCTTTCACATAACGGTAGGTGCCGTTATTGTACAGTACCACCTTCACGGCGGGGTTGCCGGAGTCCAGCGTATCGGCATACGGCGTACTCTTCTGGGTGAAGGATTTGAGCGACTGACGGCCAAACTCGTGGCGGAGGGAATCGGCCTCCCGGGTATCTTCCTGGGCCTTCAGCGAAAAACTCGCACCAACTAACAGGATTAAGGTAAGGATTCTTTTCATTCGCTATCGTTTGGCGCCGAAGCGGCTGGTCAGAATCTTTTCGGCCTGGGCAATTTTTTCCTGAAGCAGGGCCTCGGATGTGGCTTCACAGATGAAGCGGAGATAGGGTTCCGTGTTGGAAGGGCGGATGTTGAACCACCAGTCCGGGAACTCTACGCGGTAGCCGTCGAAGTCCATGAAGGCCATAGCTTTCTCGGCCGACATAAAGTGCTCCTTGATGGCATCCATGGCGCCTTTCTTGTCTTCCAGGCGGAAGTTGATTTCTCCGGAATTCTTATAACGGACAATCTCTGCAATGGCCTGGCTGAGGGTTTTCCCTTCGGTCTTGAGGTCTGCCACTATGTTCAGGAGGATGATGGAGGCCAGAAGGCCGCTGTCGCTGTAGAAGAAGTCCCGGAAATAATAGTGTCCGGCCAGTTCCCCGCCCCAGACGCCATCTATCTCACGGAGTTTTTTGGCGGCAAAGGCGCGGCCCACCTTCCAGGTTTCCATGGTGCAGCCCATGGGGGCCAGGTACTCCCCTACGGCCTTGGAGGAACGGATATCCTGAAGTACAATACCCTTCAGGCCCCTTTCGCCCACGAAATAGCGGCCCATCAGGGCAATCATGAGGTCCGGGGAGATGAAGGCGCCCTTCTCATCCACAAACATTACGCGGTCTGCGTCTCCGTCGTAGATGACGCCGGCATCGGCCTTGACCTCCCTCACCTTGTCTTCCAGCGGGTAGCAGTTCTTTTCGATGAGCGGATTGGGCTCGTGGTTGGGGAAACGGCCGTCCAGCGTGTCAAACAAGTAGTGGATATTGCTGCCGGTTCCGAAGATTTCCTTGGCGAAAAGGTTGGCCATGCCGTTGGAAAGGTCCATGGCTATGGTGAGGCTGCTGTAGTCCTTGACGAACTTGCGCATGAAGGCCAGGTAATCGGCCATGATCTCTTTCTGGAATACGCCTCCCCGAAGGGCGGCCACAGGCGTGGGTTTTCCTTCATCAATCCAGGCCTTGATCTGGCCCAGCCCGGCGTCGTAACCCACGGCCTGGGCGTCCGTGGTGGACACCTTCATGCCGTTGTACTGGGCCGGATTGTGGCTGGCGGTAATCTGAACGGAGGCGTCGAAGCCGTAATTGGCCGTACCGAAGTACACCATAGGAGTGGAACTGAGGCCGATATCATAGACGTCGGCTCCGGCGTCGCTGATGCCGCGGATGACGGCATCGTGAATCTCATCCGAGGACGTCCGGCAGTCTTTTCCCACCAGTACTTTATTGGTTTTCAGAAGGACAGGAATAAAATATCCTACTTTATATGCGATATCCAGGTTCCAGTCTTTTCCCCAGACGCCGCGGATGTCGTATGCGTGGAATGCGCCCATAGGTTTTCGGTTTTACGTCAAAATACAAAATAACAAAAACCGAAACCTGCAAAAATCGGGCCTTATTTCAGATACTTCCGTTTCATCTTTTCCTGGTCTTCGGCGGTGAAACCGAGGGCTTTCTCCAGATAGGTCTGGAGGGATCCGTACTGCGAATCAATCCAATCCAGTGTGCTTTCAAAGTTTTCCACGCTCACCCCAATCATGGAGCGGATGAAGCCCAGTTCGGGCTCGGAGCCTCCCTTTTCAATGATTTTGGCCGACAGGGCCTCGATGGCCGGGGCGTAGGAAACATTGGACAGGGCAAAGTCTTCCACAATGGTCTCGCGGCTGGCCCCAAGGGATGCCAGCACAAAGGCCGAGCCCCACCCGCAACGATCTTTCCCTTGGGAACAGTGCCAGAGCGCACCGCCTTCGGCCTTCAAAACACCGCGGAGGAACTCTCCGTAACGCTTCTGCGAGGTGGTGTCCATCACGATGGCCGGATACATCCGATTGGCCATCTCCTGGGCCTTGGGATTAAAGGCATACGAGACCAGGGCGTCCGTGAGGTTGGCCGACTGCACCGTGGTGCTGTCGGAACGGCCGGAGGAAAAAGCGGCGAGGAAAGCCTGCGGAAGGGTGGAAAACCAGGTGTTGGCAACCCCTTCTATCTCCCGGTCGGGCTTGGAACTGCGCTCCATGTCAAAACGGAAATCGAAGACATCACTGAGTCCGAAGCGGCCCTTGAGAAGGGCCACATCGGCATCGGAAGCCTTGGAGAGTTCCCCGGAGCGGACCAGCGTTCCCCAGCGGACGGTGCGACCGTCCTGCATCACAAGACCGCCCAGTTCGCGGGCGTTTTCTATGCCGTCGAAAGAAAGGGTCCTGCTCCTTTCCTCCGGAGCGGTGCTGCATGCCCAGAGGGCCAGGATGGGAATCAGAATGCTAAAAATATGTTTCATTGTCTATTTATCTCTTTTTGAATTAAGAGTCTGTTTTGAAATGATTGATATTTTTATTTATAGTTTATTTTTGTGGAAATTTTTCTTGAAAATTTTTGGCTATAGGGGGGCCTATGGGTGAAAATTTTTGAGGAAAATTTACCAAAAAGAAACATAAAGAATTTATTGAATCATTTCAAAACAGACTCTAATAATGTTCCTGCTGGTCATTTCCCGGGGTTGTCCCTGCCATCGAGAACAAGTTTATAAATCCCGCTGACATGGGTGAACCCGCGTTTTTCGAAGAAACGGTGGGCATTGTGATTGTCCTTTCCTGATTCCAGATAAATATCCTGAATCCCTTTTGAGTGCAACCAGGCAATGGCCGTCTGGAGAAGGGTATTGCCCAGGCCGATGCCCCGGCACTGAGGATTGACCAGGACATCTCCCACCATGCCGAAGGAGCAGTCCTCGTTTCCTACGATATCGGCCACGCAGAATCCCATAAGGGTCCCCTGGGCATCGACGGCCTTCCATACGTGCGAGACAGCGTCGTTACTCATCGCTGCCAGAATATACTTCATCCACTTTTCCCGGGCGTCCGGGGCCGGACCGGTAACGAAACAGTCACCCTGGACGGTTCCCACCCCCACTCCCATCTGGATTTCTCCATGGGAAATGTACTCGGGGTGAGCGGTAATGTGGCCGATGAACAAGTCGGCCAGGGCCTGGGCGTCTGCAACTGACGCCAATGTGATTGACATCTGCATCTCTTGTGCTTTCATTATTTTCAAAACAGACTCTTAGTTCATCTTCTTGCCGCCAAAATACACCTGAGAGGGCTTGTTCTGGCTGAAGCCTTCGTGCTCGGCTATGAGAAGGTCTTTATCGAACACCAGGAAATCGGCGTCCTTGCCGGCGGTGATGGAGCCTTTCTTATCCTCTATGCCAAGCTGCTTCGCGCCGTTGATAGTATAGCCCAGCAGCATTTCTTCGATGCCCATTCTTTCGTTCTCGGGAGGACATACTTCCGGGACTCTGGCGAATGCAGGAACCATGGTCTTTTCAGTAGAACGGCGTGTCATGCCGATCTCCATGCCCAGATAAGGATTCCAGGTCATAAAATCGCCGAAAACAATATTGTCGCTTGACCAAGCCACCTTGGCGCCGCTGTCCCAAAGCGTTTTGCAGCGGAACCCCTTTTTAGAGCGTTCTTCGCCAAGCCAGGAAGCGGCAATGCGCGGGTCTCCGGCATGCCACCAGGGCGTGAAATTGGCATAGACGCCCAGTTTGGCAAAGCGGTCCAGATCGGCGTCGTCCTGAATCTCCAGATGGGCGCAGGTAACCCTGACCTTCAAGTTGTCCCCCATCTCCTTTTTGGCCATCTCATAACCATCCAGGACGGTACGTGATGCGCGCTCTCCCACGGTGTGAAGGTGAAGGTCCAGATGGGCTTCATTGAGATTCTTCACCAGTTGGCAGATTCCCTCTGCGGAAAAAGCAGTGGTTCCTGTCGTATGGACATCCACATAAGGCGTAACCATGGCGGCGGTATGGATCTTCTGGGTGCCGTCCATGAAAATCTTCATGGTATGGACCTTCAGGTGCTCCGTGTCGTATTCGCGACGGAAACGTTTCACCTCCTCCATGCCTTCCTCGGCATCCCGCTCCGCGTTGACCACCAGGCTGCCGTCAACGTAAACGGGTAACTCCCCCTGCTTGTCCAGAGCCTGCAGGCGTTTGTAAACCTTCTCATGGAACTTCGGATCCCCCGGAAGACCTGAGTCAAAGACCGCGCACACGCCGTATTCGACAGAGAAATCAATCCAGCGCTTAAGACATACGTCAACCTGCTCATCCGTCAGCTCCATCGAGCTGTCGAGGATGATCGGTATTTCCGCCGCGCCTTCAATACAATTTCCGGTCACATGTCCGTCCTTGCGCACATAAATAGCAAGTCCCGGGATGGGATCCGGCGTATCGTCTGTAATACCATGCCTTTCAAGTATCCTTGAATTCACCCAGATGCTGTGCCCCTCCCCTTCCTGGATTTGAAGCTCGGCATCGGGACAGATGGCATCCAGATCCTCCTTTACGATTTCCTCTCCGTTCAGGAACCTTTTCTCCATTACGAATCTGTAACGTTTCTCACCGGGATTCCCCTTGATATATTTCGCCATGATGTCCAGCGCTTCCTGCTTGCCATCCGGTTCCAGGCGTTCTCCCATCGGTGCATATTCAAACCCCACGGGAATGGTTACGTGGACGTGGCTGTCGATAATGCCCGGCATGACGAACTTGCCGCCAAGGTCTGTGACAGGGCCTTCAAAGTCCTTCAGACCTGCCTCTTCGCCCACATAGACGAATTTACCGTCTTTCACCACCAGGGCCGTGGCCTTGGGCTGGTTCTTGTCTGCCGTAAAGATTTTGGCGTTTTTGATGATTTTGTCTGCTTTCATTGTTATTCTCTTTTTTTAGTGTTCTACAAATCCGTCTTGCATTACGAGACTGCCCAGTTCACGGGTGCTTTCCATGCCGTCGAAAGAAAGGGGCCCGCTACTTTATTTTTCATCTTTTTCCTTGACGAAGCAGGCCACCAGCCCGTAGGTGATGGTAGGACGAATCCATATCTCCACCATCATATAAGTGGAGGTCTCATCGGCCGTTTCAAGGAAAATATCGATGTTGTAAAGCGCGGCGATGATGAGGTCGATGATGCAAATCGTCCACAGATTGCGCTTGGAGTACGTTTCCCAATCCTTGCGCGCATAGAAGTAGGTGAGCATGACAAGCAGCGTCACCGAAAGGGTGAGGCATGTCAGATGAAGCGGATAATTGACCAGCGGCGGGGCGAAGAGGACATCCCGCAGCAAAACCGTCATGCCCAGGCACAGGGTACACCAATAGTTGAATTGCTTGGTTGTGATGCCCCAATTGAAGAAATACATCCACATCATCACCAGGCAGGCGATGTAAAATACGTTGAGCACCAGTTCGGGCCAAGTTCCCTTCAGGCCCAGATGCAAAACTCCATAAATCATCATGACTACGGAAAAAACCGCGGCCAGGATGGTGACTAATACATTAAAAATGGTTCCTTTGTCTTTGAATCGTAATTCCATGGTATTCAGTCTTTATCGTCCTTAATCATATGCACATCTCTCTGCGGGAACGGGATGGTGATGCCGTTCTCATTCAATGTCTTGTAAACCAGTTCTTTGCACCGCTCCACATAGCCGATGCGCTCTGGCTGCAGCACGTACTGCTTCACCAGCACGTTTACGGAACTGTCCCCGAAGCCTCCGAAGCGGATATAGATGCCATAAGCGGGGTCCACCACATCCCGGCCATAGGCATCTTTGGTCTTGAGCGGTTCCAGTCCCTTCTCCAGCGCCTCCCGGACGCGCTGGAAGTCTGTTCCGTAGGCCACGCCCACCACGATGGTGGTGAGCTCGTAGGCATTGTTCCGGGTAAGGTTGGTGAAGTTCTTGCCAAAGAGCGAAGAGTTCAGGAAAGCCACATTGGTGCCGTCGATGGTTTCTACCAGGGTGGTCTGGTAACTGATATCCGTCACCTTCCCCCTTACACCGTCGCATTCAATCCAGTCCCCTACCCGCAGACGGCCTCCCATGAGCTGGATGCCGTAAACGAAGTTGTTGATGATATCCTTCAGCGCCAGGCCCACGCCGGCCGACAAACCGCCGGCGATGAGCCCCAGCGAATCCGTAGGGATGTTCAGCGTAACGATGAACAGGTCTGTATAGACGAACCAGACAAATACGGAGATGAGGCTGTTTCCCAGCGAGAGATTGATTTCATTGCTCCGAACGGTCTTCCGGTTGTATTTGCGCAGGAACCGGCGGTATTCGAAGCTTTGCCATATGGCATGGATAGCCTTGTTCCCATAACGGAACAGGGCAAACATGCCCGCGAGGAACAGGATATTATACAAGGAAACACGCATTTCTCCCTGCCGGAAGAAAGGTTCTTCGAAGAGGGTATGATACAAGTCTTTGAATTCGAAGACATTCAACGCCCAGAACAGGCAGGTGGGAATGGAGAACAGCACCAGCAGCGGAAGAATCACTTCCTTGATGAGGTCATAGAACCAGGTGGCGGAAAACAGCAGGGACTCCTGGGCCTGGCCGCTCACATAGGTAATCTTTTCCTTCTGGGCAGATATCTTCTTGTTCAGGCGCTTCTCCTTGTACAGGAGCGTCAGGTCCCAGACAGAGGCAATGGCAAGAATAAGGGCCAGCTGGAAATACCACCATACCAGAATGATGAGGGCGAGGAAAACAAAACCGGCCCAGCTGCAAACGGCGGCGACGGCCGTCATGCCAAAGGAGACCCAGCCGATGACCACTTCGGTCCGGTTCACTTTCCTGCTCCGCCGCAAATTGGCAAAAAGCTGCCACAGCATCAGGAAAAGCAGCAGCGGCGGGAAAAAGAAATTCAGGAAGGCGTTGGGGACGAACAGCACCCGGCAGGTAATCACGAACAGGGCCGTAAAAATGGTGGGCAGATAAATCCTCAGGCTGGCTTTCAGTTTCTTAGGCTTCACACGCACCAGGAGCGCCGTGGTGATGGCCATGAGCAGCCAGATGAACGTGTGCAGGATGCTCAAGGTCTTGCGCACCATGTCGTCATCCGTACTTTCATAGCTGAGGGCCATAAAGATGATACAGCCCAGCAGAAGAGCCACGTAACGCCGCTGCTCTTTGGCTATACGCTTTCCCAGCGGCGCCACGAAACGATAAAGCGGCCACAACAGCAGGGCGGAAAGTCCCCAGAGCAGGAAGAAGGCCACGACATAGACAATCAGCCAGAAAATCTTGGTGGAATTGACCAGCTGATTGTTATTGGCAATCTCTTCCTGGGTTACGTCCAGCCGGTCTTCCGTAAAAGCCTTCCGGAGAAAGGAGAGGCTGAATTTCTCTCCTACAACCCTCCGCACCTCTTTCCAATACTCTCCGGGGTGGGCCAGGATGGCCGTATATGGCGTCTGACCCTCTACGAACACGCTGTTCTGCAACATGTCATAGTAATTCCTGGCATATGCGTACGACTCGTCCATCCGCAGGCGGGCTTCCCGGTAATGGGTGCTGTCGGCCATCACCAGTTCCCGCGTCCGGGCATACACCTTCAGCAATTCGGAGGCATAAAAAAGACAGGAGTCGCGATCTGCCTGGCCGGCATCGCTCAAGATGAATGCGGGAGTGCCCGACGAATCACTCGCCGCATTCAACGCAACCACCAGCTCCACCTGTTCCTCCAGTTCCTGCTGCAGGAGGCTCTCGTTGTGCATTAGGTGGGCATCCAGCGTATCGTTATGATAGGCCAGGCTGTCCGGCACAACCTCCACGTCCGTCAGTTCGGGAGGAAGGCGGCGCAGGGACTCGATCAGGCGGGCATAGCGGTCTATCTCGATGTCCAGGTTGGACACGATGCGGTCGTAGGGCGTGCGGTTTTTATTGAAGTCGTTGTACTCCTTGGACACCTTTTCCAGCGCATAGCTGATGTCGAAGGTATAGTCCTGCTTCTGGGAATACAGCATCAGGGACAGGTCGTTGCACTTTTTAACGATGTCCACCATCTTCTTGTGCTGGTTCTCGTATTTTTCGTCCAGATGTATCTGTGTCTTTCCTATCAGCCGGTAATCGTGATACAACTCCCGGCGCAGGTTGGAAAGGGTGGCATCCAGATCCAGGCCGGTGAACACGGCCAGGGCGGGCACTGTAACAAACAATGCCGCCAGGATGCCCGGGAGTTTGTGGTTGAAAAAGCCTTTTTTGCGCATCGTGCAAAGAGAATTATGTGGTCAACATCCCTATGATTACCCAAAGATACAAAAAAAACCGGGAACTGCCAAACGACAGTTCCCGGTGATTGAAAACCTAAAAATTAAACTTGGTCATGCAGATGAAGCGGTGGTTCAGGACCCACTGGGGGGCACCGTCAGGAGCGCCGGGAGCAGGCAATTCCAGCATACCGCGGGAATCGCGCGGGCCTTCGCAGCCAAAGCGGGCGGCGGTAAGGTTGTACTCTAAGGACACGGTGAACTTACCCAAGTTCCAGGCCACGGTGGGCGTGGCACGGAAGGCCCGCTGGATGCGCTCGTCGGCCGAATTGTTCATCCACAGGCGGTTGTCGGCCAGTTCCTTGGTGGTTCCCAGCTGCTGCATGTAGCCCAGCATGGCCATCACCTGGAATTTCTTGCCATAGGAGAAGCTCACGAAGGAAGCCCAGTCCTGCATGGGAGTATATTCAATGGTTCCGTCATCGTTGAAGGAATGTACGCCGTAACCACTGAGGAGGTTCAAGTGCTCTCCGGCCTGGGCCAGAATGCTCTTGGCACGCAGCTGAAACAGGCCGTTGGTGTACTGAAAGAACACGAAGGGGGAGAAGGTGGTGAGGAGGCTCTTCACTTCGATGGTCTTGCCTCCGCCATCCAGGACACGCCAGTCCGTGATGGTTCTGTAAGGGCGCATGTTAACCACGTCCAGACCGGCCTTGGCCACAAACTTGCCGGCCTTGTAGTTTACCCCCAGATAGAATTCCGGAAGACCGTACTTATAATAGTCCTTGCTCTTGCCGGCAGGGCCGGTGGGCAGATAGTGGTTCAGGTACAGGAGGCTGGCGGTGAGGCTGAAACCGGAACCCAGGTTTACGTCGGCCGAAAACTGGGGGCTGCGGTTGAAGGGATTGAAGGGAGCGCCCGTCTCCAGGTTGTTCATGTGGGGCATATCGGCCGCCATGGGATGCCAGGCCTGGCCGATGGTAAGGCTTACGGGGCAGTTGTCCCAATTCAGTTTCATGAAAGCCTGACGCAGACGCAGCACGGGAACGGAGCCATTGAGGCTGTAGAAATCCGTCTCCACCTTGCCGGACACACTCATGGCGCCCCATTTGTAACCGGAAATATCCAGGCCCAGGCGGGTGGTAAGGGAAACAAAGCGCCAGTTGAAACCGGCATTCTGGTCATACCCATCCTTCATGCTGATGCCCTTGGGCATGTAGAAGAACTGGTCTTCGGTGCCCGCGTTCACGGCGCGGCTGTCGGCCGAGAGATAATTACGGATAAAGCCGTAGAACTTGAAATGCGCAGGCTTCTCTTCCTGCGCAAAAGCGGCGCTGCCGATAAGCAGCGCTGCCAATGATATGAGTATTGTCTTTTTCATAAGTTATCCGGGATGCCCGATCAAGCCGGGCATAACGTCACTCCAAATCAAACCAGGCATAACGTCACACCCGGCTTGACCGGATGTCTGTCAAGCAAATGGGAATAGTTTTGTTAGCCAGAAATAGCCCAGCACGAAGCCGATAAAGCCGATGATAAGACCCACCTTGGTCATATCCTTGGTCTCCACCATGCCGGTAGCGGATGCAATGGCATTCGGAGGTGTGGAAATGGGGAACAGCATGGCGATGGAAGCGCACACGGCGATGAAGATAATCATGGCGCTGGTGCCGCCCATGGCCAGGAACTGGGCATTGTTGGCGGCGGCAGGGTCTGCCATACCGTTGGCCACCACAATCAGGATAGGAATGAGCAGGGCGGCCGTAGCGGAGTTGGAAATGAAGTTGGACAGCAGGTAGCACACCAGACCGGCGATAATCAGCACCAGCACCACACTCATGCTGCCGAACGGAATGGCCTGGATGAGCACCTTGGCAAGACCGGTGTCCTGCAGGCAGTAACCCAGGGCGAAACCTCCGGCCACCAGCCACAGCACGTTCCAGTTGATTTCCTTGATTTCATCCTTGCCGAACAGGCCCGTAGCGGTGAAAACGCCCAGCGGGATAAGGGCGACGATGTTGGAGTTGATATGGGTTTTCTGCTCGGTAGCCCAGAGGAGGATGGTGCCGATGAAGGTGATCCACACCACATAGAGCTTCCAGTCCTTCTTCACCTTGCTTTCAGAAATTTCCAGGACCAGGTTCTTGGTCTTGAAGGGGAACATGAAGCGCAGGAGGAACCAGGCAATCACAATCATGATAATCACGTAGGGAATCATGTGTACGCACCATTCGCCGAAGCTCACGTCAATACCGGCCTGCTCCAGGGCACCCTTGGCGGTAGCATTGGGAGGAGTGCCGATAGGCGTTCCGATACCGCCCAGGTTGGCGGCTACGGGGATGGAAAGGGCCAGGCCGATCTTGCCCTTGTCATCGGCCGGAAGCTTGGAAAGCACCGGGGTGAGGAGGGCCAGCATCATGGCGGCGGTGGCGGTGTTGCTCATGAACATGGAGAACACGGAAATCATGATGAGGAAGCCCAGGAGGACTACCTCCGGCTTGGTACCGAAGAGTTTCAGCAGGGCGCGGGCCAGGGTAACGTCCAGGCCGTATCGCTCTGCCATGATGGCCAGTACGAAACCGCCCAGGAACAGCATCACCACAGGGTCTGCCATGGAGCTCATGATACGGGCATAAGGGACCAGCGTACCGTACTGCGGATCGCAGAAAATGCCGATACCTTTGTTGGAGATGGTCAGAAGGGAAATC
>CAJOLS010000024.1 GCA_905235535.1 uncultured Bacteroidales bacterium | reverse complement strand
CGGAGTGCCGACGGTGGATCTGCGAAGGGTGAGGTCCTGAACGAAGGGAAAGGGGACATTAGACCGGCAAGGCCCTTCCACCGCAGCGACCGCCCAAGAAATCCGTGCTCCCGGGACCCGCCTTCCGCAAAACCCGCCGGCCACGTTGACTGCTGCAAAGCGCAGGTTGCAGATTTTCCGGGTCAAGACCCGGGATGAGGGAGAGGAATGAACAGAGTCAAAGCAAATGCCCCCGGAGAGCGTCCAGGGGCATTTTGGGAGGTACCAAGCGGAATCGAACCGCTGTAGCAGGTTTTGCAGACCTGTGCCTAACCACTCGGCCATAGTACCAAAGCGGGAATGCAAAGATAGCAGTTATTCCCGAATCTGCAAAAATAATATTTCCTATTTCTTCAAATAGTGGATAAAGAGCATGGTGAGGTCGTCGCTCTGCTCTGCTTCTCCCCGGAATTCGGCCACAGCGTTCTGCATGGCCTTCAGGTGGTGATCCGCATCCCGGCGGGTATGGAGGACGGCACGGATTCTCTCGTCTCCGAACTGGTCGAAGGAAGCGTTTTCAGCCTCATTGAGACCGTCGGTGAACAGGAACAGGGCATCGTCGTAATGCATAGTAACTTCCTGCCCCTCAAAAACCATTCCTTCCAGGATACCCAGGGGCAGGTTGGGCTTCACATCCAGTTCCCGGATGGCGTCAGTGAGGATGTACGGAGCGTTGTGTCCGGCGTTGCAATACTTCAAAACTCCTGTCTTCATATCCAGCACGCCGCAGAAGAAGGTAACAAACATGTTGTTGTCATCGTTCAAGTCCGACATGCCGTCATTGATATGGGTAACAATCTGGGAAGGATTGTCGTAGTGGGTGGCCAGCGTGCGATACTGGGTACGGGTGACAGCCATCAGCAAAGAGGCCGGAACACCCTTGCCGGAGACGTCTCCAACGCAGAAATGCAGCTTTTCATCCCGGATAAAGAAATCGTAGAGGTCTCCCCCGACCTCCTTGGCGGGCACCAGGGAGGCCGACAGGTCCAAGTCGTCCCTGGTGGGGAAAGGCGGAAAACTCTTGGGGACCATGGACATCTGGATGTCGCTGGCCACCCGCAGCTCGCTCTGCATACGTTCCTTCTGGGCATTGACCTCATTGTACTCCTTCTGGCTTTCGATGACGGAACGGATGATGAGGACAATCATGATAATACCCAGCAGCTGGAGCAAAATGACCAGGAGGGCCATCCGGCGGATGCCGGAATAGATGTCACTTTCGGGAATGAGGATGGACATAACCCAGCCCGTACGCTCCACGGGAGAATAGAAGACCAGGCTGGAGAGGGCCCGCTTCTTGACGGTGAGGCTGCCGGATTCCCCGGAGGCCGATGCCGCAACCACCGCCTGGACAGCCAGGTTGGCTTCTTCCCCTTCCACCGGGGCCACCATAACCCGGCCTTCCCGGCTTGTCATAATGCCGTATGCCTTGGGATATACCTTGATGTTTCCCACCAGCTGAGTGAGCCAGTCCAGGGAAATATCGGCCGTCAGGATGGCGGCAATGGTTCCCTTTTCGTCCCGGATGGGGAGCGAGTAGGTGGTCATGAGGATTTCTCCCCCACCTTCATCTATATAAGGTTCCGACCAATAGCCGGCCTGCTGTTCCAGCGGTTTTACAAACCACTCCTGGGAAGGATAATCGTATTCTTCCGTGGCCAGGGTTTTGATTTCCAGGCCATCCGGACCTTCGCACACATAGGGCGAAAAGAGAGGATGCTGCGGGAGATACCCGGGGACAAGGGCCACCGTGGAGCCCACCACAACGGGGTTTTCTGCCACAATGCGCTGGGCCACCCGGAACAGGCTGTCCGGCACATTCAGGCACCACTGGGCAATCCAGACGCTGTTGCGCACGGCAGCTTCCGTCTGGTTCACAATATCCATAATCTGGTTGCGGGAGCTTTCCAGCTGTCCCTGGGCACGGGCCGTAGCCTCGTCCTTGATAACCCTCTGGGAGAAATAATACTGGATAAGGGAGGTGACTTCCAGCGTGAAGGCAGCCACAATCACCAGCAGGGCACCGGCACGGATACCCTGCTTTAATTGAGTGGAAATCTTAATACTCATTTGGTGTGAACAAAGACCTGGTTGATGAGAGACTCAAACTCCTGGAAGGCAAAGGTTCCGGATAATTCCCTGAGGGAATTGGCCAGGCCACGGTAGTGCCATTCATGGTCTTTGGGGTCTGAAGCGTGGAACAGGGACCAGAGTTTGTCTCCCTGCACGGCATAATCCCTGGCAATGGCCCTCATGTTGGACAGTTTGTCCCCCAGGGCCACCATCTTGGCATCGTGCGGGGCACGGGCCAGGCGGTCTATGGCCGCCTGCTTGCGGGCGTGCCAGCTGTCTTCCTCGCTCACGCCCTCCACTGCCTCGTCGCTTTCTGCCGCTACCAGGGAGGCCACACGGTCCCCAAATTCGGCCCTGATCTGTTCAACGGTTACATCCGTGTCTTCCACGGTGTCGTGCAGGGCGGCGGCGGCCAGCAGCTCCTGGTCCGGCGTCATGGTGGCCACTATCTCCATGGCCTCCATAGGGTGCACAATATAAGGGAAGCCCTTTCCACGGCGCTCCGTACCGGCATGCGCCTTGACCGCAAACACAATGGCCCGGTCCAGCAACTGGGTATCGAGGGGTTTGTTAGCCATAATTATTCTTCTATAGTTTTGACTTTATTCTTGTTGAAAATAACGAATTCGTTCATCACAAAATTGAAGCAGCCGGAGAACATCAGGCCCAGGAGGTTACAGAACACAGGTTCCACAGACCACTCCTGCAGCCAGTCCAGGGAGACAAACAGGAAATGGAAGCCCTGCATGGCCACAAATTTCAGGACATATCCTCCCACACAGGTGGCATTGTATGCGGCCAGGTGGCGCAACAGGGAACGGATGCTGCCCGGTTTGGAAACCCTGTCCTTCCACACCAGATAATAGGCTATGAAAAAGTTGGTCAGGGTGGCTACTTCAAAAGAGATGGTGGGGGCAATCCAGAAAGAGCCCCAGTAGGAGTCGTTGAAGGCGTACAGGCTCAGGGCCCAATGCAGACCCAGGTCAACAATGGTTCCCGCCGTACTCGTCAGGGAAAACATGACGAACTTCTTAACGATTTCCGCTTTCCTACTCATATTTTACAAAGGTACAAATTTTTGTGATTGTCACAAAATTGGACTACCTTAGCAGATGTATTTGTACGGAACCATGAAACCTATCATAGCACCCATAGAAAGGGAAGCCCTCCTGTCCGAACTGAACGAGAAAACCCTGCTTCGAAAGACCAACCGGGCTGGAAATGAACTGTATGTAGTGGGCCCGGAAGCCATGAATGTCATCCGGGAAATAGGCCGATTAAGGGAAATCGCCTTCCGAAACGACGGCGGAGGCACCGGCCGGGAGCTGGACATAGACAAATTTGACACAGATCCGGCGTACGGCTACAAGCAGCTGGTCCTATGGGACCCGGATGCCCGGGAAATCATAGGAGGCTACCGCTTCTGCCTATGCGACCAGGCCGTCTTCGACCGTACCGGCCAGCCTATCCTCACGTCGTCCCACATGTTCGAGTTCTCCAAGCGCTTCCTGGAAGACTATCTCCCCTACACCCTGGAGCTGGGACGCAGTTTCATCCAGGTGGAATACCAGAGCTCCAAGGCCGGCTCCAAAAGCCTCTATGCCCTGGACAACCTCTTTGACGGCATCGCCGCCATCGGCATCCTCTATAAACAGCGCGCCAAGTATTTCTTCGGGAAGGCCACCATTTACCGGGGGTATCCCACCGAGGCCCGCGAAATGATCATGGTGTTCCTGAAGAAGTATTTCGGGGAACACCGCCGGCTCATCCACATCCGGAAAGAGGTGAAAGTAGAGAACCCCCAAAGATACACCAAACTGTTCAGCGGACTGGATTTCAAGGAGGGATACAAGGTATTGAAGGCCGAAATCACCAAGATGGGCGTGTTCATCCCCCCGCTGGTGAATACCTACATGAACCTTTCCCCCACCATGGATTACTTCGGCACCGGCATCAACGACGAATTCGGGGATGTGTACGATTCCGGCCTGCTGATCAACTTCGAAGAAATGTACCCGGAAAAACGTGAACGCCACGCAGATAGCTTCATGGCCCTGGGCTGGCAGCACCTTCGCAAACTCATCCGCCGCTTCCAGAAGAGGGGATAGTTCCGGAATTATTGCTATCTTTGCAGTCCTGAACAAACGTGTACAAAACAGACTCTTATCATGTCAGAAGAAAATAAACAAGCAGTGCGCATCCAGACATCTATTCTGAATGCTGCCGAAAAAAAAGTCCTGGTATGGCTGGCCGAAAGGATGCCTTCCTGGGTCACCTCCGATATGCTCACTTTCGTGGGTTTCCTCGGAGCCTTGGTTGTAGCCGCCGGCTACGCCCTTTCCAACCTGAGCCTCTACTGGATGTGGCTCTCCTGCCTGGGCCTTTTCATCAACTGGTTCGGGGATTCCCTGGACGGCAGCCTGGCCCGCGTACGCAACACCCAAAGGAAAACCTACGGCTTCTACATAGACCATAATGTAGATGTCATCAACGAAACCATCATGTTCATCGGCGTGGGCTGCAGCCCCATCGTGAACATGAGTTTTGCCATACTGGCTCTGGTGAGCTATTTCATGCTAAGCATCTACGTCTATATAGACTGCCACCTCAAGGGAGAGATGCGCCTCACCTACGGAGGCCTGGGGCCCACCGAATTCCGGTTAATCATGGTTATCATCAACCTCGCCTTCATGTACATTCCCTGGCTCACAACCTGGAAGAAGGATGTGGTGCTGTTCCATAACCACTTCAGCATCGGCCTGTTCGATTACATTACGGTAGGAATTGCCCTCCTCCTGTTGCTGTTCTACATCGTGAGTTTCTTCCGGGGTGCCGCCTATTACAGCAAGATAGACCCTCCCGCAAAAAAGAAGTAATGTACGCCATCACCCCGGAACAAGCCGCCAATGAACTGTCTCCCATCTTCAAGGGAAGGCGGGGCCGCCTGTTGTACCATGTGGCCATGAAGGTGACGGGCATAGGCAAGGCCAACCAGACGCATTACAACGTGGCGGCGGCCGGCATTCCCGAAGGCCCGGACTTTGCCAAGGGCATCCTGGACGATGCCGGCGTAGAATTCCGGATAGGCCATGCCGAAAGGCTGCAGCAGCTGCCGGAAGGCGCTTTCGTTGTCATTGCCAACCACATTTACGGCCATCTCGACGGCATCTGCCTGGTGGATATCCTGGGGCACGTACGTCCCAAGACCAAGGTACTGGTGAACGAATTCCTCATGTGGTTCAAAGGTCTCAAGCCCAATTTCATCTCCGTGAATCCCACCACCACGGAGCACAATACCACCGCCACTAACATCAACGGCATCAAGAACGCCCTGTTGCAAATCCGGGAAGGCGAGCCCCTGGCCATCTTCCCCTCCGGTGCTGTAGCAGACCTGAAGCCCCGCGAGGGATGGATTCTTAGCGAAAGGGACTGGCAGGATGCCGCCATCCGGCTCATCCGGAAGGCCCACGTTCCAGTGGTTCCCATCCGTTTTTTCGACCACAATTCCTGGTTCTACTATGCCCTGGGGCTCATTGACTACAGAGTGCGCTTCGTACGCCTGTTCCATGAGGTGTACAACAAAAAAGGAAAATATCCCCGCATGGCCATAGGCGAAACCATTCCCGTAGAAAAAATGGATGCCCTTTCGGAAGAAGAGTTCAAGGCCTTCCTCCGCAAGAGCGTGTACGATATGCCCATGCCCGATACTTTTACTTTGCGTTCAGAGTTATGGAAGAAGTAAAAGTAGTCCTGGTAACCGGCGGCAGCAGCGGAATTGGTGCCGCCACCGCCCGTCTGCTGGCCAAAAGCGGCATGAAAGTGTATGCCGGCAGCCGCCGGGGCATCCTGGAAACGCCCACCGAAGGTGTTACTCCCGTCCAACTGGACGTTAACGATGCTGCCAGGACAGAGGCCGTTGTGGCCGATATCGTAGCCCGGGAAGGAAGGCTGGACGCCGTGGTGTGCAACGCCGGCAACGGCATCTACGGTCCCATTGAAGGAACACTGGAGGAAGAAGCCCGCAGCCAGTTCGAAACCAATTATTTCGGCGCCCTCAAAACCATCCAGGCCTGCCTGCCGGTGTTCCGCAAACAAGGCCACGGCCGCATCATCACCGTCACCTCCGTGATGGGCATCCTGCAGCTCCCCTTCCAGGGTTTTTACTCTTCCGTGAAGGCGGCCCTCCTGTCCTTGTCAGAATCCCTTTCCCTGGAGCTCAAGGGAACCGGAATCCAGTGCTGCAGCATCCTTCCCGGAGATGTAGCCACCGGCTTTACGGGCGCCCGCAAGCTCAATGTGGCGGCCCAGGACCCGGATTCCCCGTACCGCGCCAAGATGGACAAGAACCTCAAAAAGATAGAGGCCGACGAATTGGGCGGCATGGCCCCGGAAGTCATTGGTAAAGCCATCCTGAAACAGCTCAGGCGCAGGCACATGCGCGTAAGAGTCATTCCCAGAATAGACTACGCCGCCGTAGGCGCCCTGGTCCGTTTCCTGCCCGAAAAGTCCAAACTGGCGCTTTTGAACTTCTTATACAGCTAATCCCTTGTACTTTTCATATTTTTCCCTTAACTTTGAATAATTATGAAAAGGTTGGGGATAATATTCCTGTGCATGCTGGCCGGCGTTTTGGCGGCAGCCCAGGGAACCACCCGTGTCCGAGGAGTTGTGAAAGATGCGGACACCGGGGAGCCCCTTCCCTTTGTAGGTGTTTACTTTGACGGCACCACCATCGGCATTTCCACCGACATGGAAGGCCGGTACAGCCTGGAAACCCGTTCTCCCGAAGCCCACATCCTCACGGCCCAGCTCATCGGCTACGAAAGCCTTTCGGCCCGTGTCCAGCAAGGAACCTTCTCGGAAATCAACTTCACCTTAAGGCAGGACCCCCGCCAGCTGAACGCCGCCCTGGTGAAGCCGGACAACCGCTACATCAAGTCCATCCTTCGAAAGATTAGCCAGAACCTCTCTGTCCACGATCCGGACAACGCCCCCGACTGGAGCAGCCGCCTGTACAGCAAGATAGAACTGGACGTCACCAATATGGAGGACCTGATGAAAATCGGTTTCCTGGACCGCAACCTGGGCTTCGTGAAACAGTATACCGATACATCGGCCATCACGGGCAAAGCCTTCATCCCCGCCCTTATTTCGGAGAATATTTCGGACGTGTACCACAGCCAGGACCCCGAATTCCAGCGGGAAGTGATGCGCTACAGCCACATGTCCGGCTTCACGGACGACAATGTGCTGCGCCAGTACACGGGCTCCCACCTTTTGAGAGCCAATTTCTTCAAACCCCAGATTTCCCTCATCAACCTCACCATCCCCAATCCGGTGGAGGAGTCCTCGCAAATCTTCTACAACTACTTCCTGGTAGATTCCCTGCAGGTGGAAGGCCGGAAGACATATGTGCTGCGCTTCCATCCCAAGAAACTGGTCACCTCCCCCACCCTGGACGGAGAAATGCAGATAGACGCAGAGGATTTTGGCATCCGGAGCGTACATGCCGCCCTTTCCAAGGACTCCAACGTGAACTGGATCCGCCACATCAACATGGATATCCAGAACCGTCGCACCCCCGAGGGCCGATGGTTCTTCGACGACGAAAGGCTCTTCATAGACTTTTCCATCGCCGCCAGCGACTCTTCCCGCATCCTTTCCTTCCTGGGGCGCCGCCAGCTCTCCTTCCGGGAACCCGAGTATGGCCCCATCAAGGACAAGGACGCCCTCACTTCCCAGAACCAGGTGGTGGAAAGGAACGTGCAAGTGGGAAACAGGGAAGAATGGGCCAAGTTGCGGCCCATACCCCTTGAGGCACGCGAGCAGGGCATCTTCGACATGGTGGACGATTTCCAGCAAACCCGCTTCTACAAATCCTCCTACGCCCTTCTTCGCACCCTCATCGGAGGCTATTACCTCATTCCCCACACGGGAATAGAGGTGGGCCGATGGGCCAGGACCATAGTCTATAACGAAACGGAAGGCATGCGGCTTCAGGTGGGGGGGCGTACTTACAAGGATTTCTCGGAATTCGCGCGCCTGGGCGGTTACGTGGCCTATGGCTTCCGGGACAAGAAAGTGAAGTGGGAGGCATCGGCCGAATTCATGTTCAAGCGGGAGGTCACGCGCAAGCTCACTCTCCTGGCCCAGGAAGATTTTATCCAGTTCGGCGGCGGCGCAGGCGTCTTTTCGGCCCAGAACATGATTTCTTCGCTGGTGGCCCGGTCCCACGCCAACCGCCGGAGCATGGTGCGCTCCTTCGACATCCTGTACGACCACGAGTTCTCCCCTTCCGTCAACGCCTCCCTGGAATGGACTACGTCCCGGGTCTGGAACAATCCGCTGGTGCCCTTCAGAAAGGCCGACGGCAGCATCCAGGAGAGTTTTTCGGCCAATACCCTTCACGCCAACCTGCGGTTTTCCAAGGACGAAAAAGTGACCCGCAACACTTTCAAAAAGACCTATCTGCACACCAAGTACCCGGTGTTCATGATAGATGTCATTGGCGGCATCAAGGGCATCACCAAGGACGACATTTCCTTCTGGCGCACATCGGCCAACCTAAGCTGGCTAACGCCTTCCCATGCCTTGGGTTTCGGCCGCCTGTCCCTGGATGCCGGCGCCATCTGGGGCAGCATTCCCTACCCTATGCTCAAGCTGCACGAAGGCAACCAGACCTTCTTCATGGACCGGTCGGCCTTCAGCTGCATGAACTACTACGAGTTTCTATCAGACCGCTGGCTATCAGGCTATTACGAGCATAACTTCAACGGTTTCTTCCTGGGAAAGATTCCCCTGGTCAAGCAGCTGGACTTCCGAGAGGTCTTTACCGTCCGCTTTGCCTGGGGCTCCCTTTCGGATGCCAACCGCCTCCATGCCCCCTTCCAGCTGCCGGAGGGTTCCGGAACCCTGGAGAAGCCCTATGTGGAGGTGGGAGCCGGCGTGGCCAATATCCTGCGCGTCCTTCGCGTAGATGTATTCTGGCGCCTCACCCACCGCCTTCCCGAAGCCAAAAAGAACTTTACCATAAATGTCGGATTTGACGTAGATTTTTAACACTATGAAAAATTTCTTCTCCCTCCATGAACTGAACGAGAAAGGCTACGCTTCGTTCCATCCCAAGCCCCGGAAGCATTCCCTCTATGCATTCTGCTTCCTCCTGGATGGCGAGGTCCTGGTTGGGATTGACGGCCAGAACATCCTTGTGGGCCCCGGACAATTTGTACTGGTTCCCCCGGAGAAAGGCATTGACATCAAATACTTCAACGGATGCCAGGGATTTGACGGCGGTTTTTCCCTGGAGTTTTTGAAAGACGCTTCCTACCCTATCCTCCGCTCCAACAACCTCATCCAGCAAAGCTTCTGGTTTGAGGATGCCGTCTTCATGGGTGCGCTGTTCAAGCGCATGTGCACCGCCTACGAAGACAAGGACAAGGGTTTCCTCCAAAGCGCCCTGGACCTTATCCTGGGGCAGCTGAGGCCGGGCGGCAAGGTGGCCGCCGTTTCCGAACGTTTCCTGCAGCTGGTTTTCGAACGGGACAAAGCCCCCATGTCCGTAGCAGAATATGCAGATATTCTTGGTGTTACACCAAACTATCTCAACAAGACCGTTAAGAACCGCACCCGCCGCACGGCCATCGACTGGATTGAGATAGCCCGCCTGAACATTGCCAAGAAACTGCTGAAAGACCCCAGCATCTCCATTGCCGACATAGCGGCCCGCACAGGCCTGCCGGACCAGTCTTACTTCTCCCGTTTCTTCAAGAAAAAGACGGGGCAAACCCCGTCCGAATTCAGGAACGAGCGTTAAGGCTCGTATTGGGAGACTGTCAGAACTCCATTTTCTACCCGGAAATGGAGTTCTCCCCCTTCGAAGGGCATCCCGTACCCCTTGTCTGGTTTGTCTTGATACGCGGGGCGGGGATCCAGGGCCAGCACGTCTTCCAGAATGCGGCGCTGGCGGCTGTCCAGAGGGATTTCTTCGGGGATGACCACCCTGAGTTTCTTCCCGGGCGCCTCCCCGGCAAACCCGCAAAGAGCATCGGGAAAACTGTCGGCATAAGCCACATAGGGCTTGATGTCATAAATGGGTGTCCCGTCCATCAAATCGGCACCCTTTACCACCAGTTCCCTGTCATCGATATGCAGGAGCTCCACACAGGAAAGGCCGATGGGATTGGGCCGATAAGGGCTTCTCGTTGCCCACACGCCCAAGGCTGTGTTTCCTCCCAGCCGGGGAGGCCGCACGGTGGGCTGCCACTTCCCTTTGGCCGGCTTGTTGGCGCTGAACCCCCAGACGAGCCACAGGCGGCTGAAGCCTTCCAGCCCGCGCAACGCCTCCCGAACCCGGAACTCTTCCGTGAACACGATGCGTCCCTCGATATCGGGTGCCAGGGAACTCTGGCGGGGAATGCCGAACTTGGAGCCGAAAGGGCCCCTGTAATAAGCCACAGGCTTCAGCAAGAGATCATCGGCCATATCAAGAAAGGTATTTTCCGTGGCAGCGGCAGTATCTTAGTCCGCTGCCGCAGGGGCAGGGATCATCGGCCGCCACATGCGGGATGGCAAACCCCAGCGGAAGGAAATCGGAATCCAAATCCCTGGCATAGCCGTCCGAGATGGTGGGTTCGGGCATGGTCCAGTGGGGGTATTCGTCCCCGGACTGCACGGGTTCTTCCGGACGGGGCGTGTGCCAGGCGGGCCAATCGGACTTGCAGGTTCCGGTTTCAGCGGCGCTGTAACCACACAGGAACCACTTGGGCACACTGTCTGCGTACTCGCTCACTATCTGGCAGCAGGCCAGCCAGCTTTCGTCGTCCAAATCCGGACTCAGGGGGCTGTCCATCAACGGCTGGAAAAGGGCGTCGTTCTGCTCTATGGTGTACTGCGCCTCCATCCAGGTGTCGTGCTGGGCCTTTACCAGCTCATAACCTTCGTAACCCACACGGCGGTACATCTGCTCCAGGCGCATTCCTTCGGGCGTTTTCATTCCTATGGTAAAGTACGGAGCACCGGCCCCCGCTTCCCGGGCATCGGACGCCGTAAATTCCTTGAAGTGCTTCTGTCCAAGGGCTTTACGCTGAGTATAGATTTCTTCCACATTCTCCACGCAGGGAGAGCACACATAGTCTCCCCACTCATCGGTATAGCGGTACATCTTCACCAGCGGGCTCTGGTGCAGCATCCTGGAAAGTTCCTTGAAGTCTCCCCCGTGGGCCTGCTCATACCAGTCCATGATGAGGTCTATAAAACGCTCCGTGGGAAGGATGCCGTACAGGTTCAGATACCCAAGGCCCACGCGTTCCACCTCAAACTGGCCGCTTTTCTCGCAGGAACGGAGCACTTTCTCCACATCCGGAGCCACAATGTCGTACATTTCCCGGCTGATCCACACCTTGTGGAAATTCTCGTCGGTATCGTCATACTGCACCAGGCCAGTTACCTCCAGCAGCGAAGGATAATCGGCAAAATCCTGGTACTGAACCTTTTCCGGGCCTGCGTGCACCAATTCCCGGAGCAGGCGCACGTCCCGTTCCATCAGGTGCGACATCCATCGGCGCGGTTCCTTGTGAAGATAGCTGTTCAGCTGCTCCACCAGTTGAGATTTCCTCAACCGCGGGCTTAGCTCGTTCCCCAGGATACTACCCAGGTCTTCCAGCTCCATCTTCTGAAAGCCGTCCAGGATGGTGTGTAGATTCCTTTCTTCCATGTAAATTGCAAAGATAATAATAATTCCTTGCACAACTGCCTGCAAACGCTTATCTTTACACAAGAATGAACGTACTTTTACAGCAGATGCATCAGCATGCCAATCCTGCCCAGGTGGCGGGACTGGCCCGTTTTTTCAAAACCGGACCGGGACAGTATGGAGAGGGAGACCGGTTCCTGGGAATCAAGGTCCCGGTAACGCGGGAGGTGGTAAAACAGTGCTGGAAGACAAGCACTTGGGAAGATTTGGAAGAATGCATCGGAAGCGGGTTCCACGAGGTGCGCCTGGCGGCGCTGCTCGCTTTGGTGGAAATCTTCAGGCACAATAAGGCGCAGCGCCAGGAATGTGTCAATTTCTATCTCTCCCACACGGGATTCATCAACAACTGGGACCTGGTGGACCTTTCCTGTTATCCCCTGCTTGGGGAATGGCTGCTGGATAAAGACCGTTCCCTTCTGTATAACCTTGCGCGCAGCGGGAAAACCCTCTGGGAGCAACGCATCGGCATTGTGAGCACCATGACTTTTATCCGCCACGGGCAACTGGAAGACACTTTTGCCATTGCCGATATCCTTCTGCATCACCCCCACGACCTTATCCACAAAGCGGTGGGATGGCTGCTGCGGGAGGCCGGGAAACGGGATAAGGCTGCGCTGCAAGCATTCCTTCTGCCGCGTTACCAGATCATGCCCCGCACCATGCTAAGATATGCCATAGAGAAGTTCCCGGAAGAGGAACGGAAGCATTGGCTGGAGTCCACCCGGTAAAAAATACATCCGGACACCAGCGACGGTATCCGGATGCTTTTTCAAAACAGGCCCAGCCTATAGCGTATCCTGGAATTTCAGGATGGGACTACGGGCAGCGGTGGTTTCGTCGGGACGGGAAATGGGGGTGTTGTGCGGGGCCTCGTGCAGGATATTCGGATCCTGTGCAGCCTCGTCGGAAATCTTTCTCATCACCTCGATAAACGCATCCAGCGTTTCCTTGCTCTCGGTTTCCGTGGGCTCTATCATCAAGGCCTGGTGGAACAGGAGCGGGAAGTAAATGGTGGGTGCATGGAAGCCGTAGTCCAGCAGGCGCTTGGCCACATCCAGAGTGGTGGCGCCGGGAACTTCTCCGTGAGCACCGTCATCAATGAGGCCGTCAAATACGAATTCGTGCTTGCAGACGCCCTCGATGGGCAGTTTGTACTTGTCTTTGAGGCACTCCTTGATGTAGTTGGCCCCCAGCACGGAGTACTGGCCCACCTTCTGCAAGTGGTCCTTGCCCAGGCTCAGGATATAGGCATAAGCGCGCAGGATAACACCGAAGTTACCGTGGAAACCGGACACCTTGATGGCCGGAATGCAGCCCTCCAGGTGCTTGGCAACACCCACGGGACCGCTGCCGGGACCGCCACCGCCGTGAGGCGTGGAGAAGGTCTTGTGCAGGTTCAGGTGCATAATGTCAAAGCCCATGTCTCCGGGACGGACCACACCCATGAGCGGGTTCATGTTGGCGCCGTCGTAGTACAGAAGTCCGCCGATTCCGTGTACCAGGGAGGCAATCTCCTCAATCTGGGTTTCAAACAGGCCCAGGGTGTTGGGATTGGTCATCATGATACCGGCAATGTCCGGACCCAAAAGGGGTTTCAGGGCCTCCACGTCAATGCGGCCGTTCTCCAGGGACTTCACTTCCACCACTTCCAGGCCGGCCACGGCGGCCGATGCGGGATTGGTGCCGTGGGCGCTGTCCGGGACAATGACCTTGGTGCGGGCCAGGTCTCCCCTGTTCAGGTGGTACTGGCGCATGATCATGAGGCCGGTGAGTTCTCCGTGGGCTCCGGCGCAAGGGTCGAAGGTGAAGGTGTGCATACCGGTGATGGCGGCAAGGGCCTTGTTCATTTCCTCGTACACCTTGCGGGCGCCGGGAACCAGGCTGTCTTCCATCAGCGGATGCAGGCCGGCAAAGCCCGGCAGGGCAGCCATTTCCTCGTTGATCTTGGGATTGTACTTCATGGTGCAGGAGCCCAGCGGATAGAAGCCGGTATCCACGCCGAAGTTCATCTGGGAAAGGTTGGTATAGTGGCGCACCACATCCGGTTCGCTCACCTGGGGAAGGTTCAGGGCGCCCTGCCGCTTAAGGGCCGAAGGAATCTCCGGCGCGGCCGGGAACCTGTTCACGGGAAGGGAGAAACCGGTGCGGCCTTCCTGGGAGAGTTCGAAAACGAGTTTGTCGTAGTATTTCATAGCTTAACCCTCCTTTACAATAGAGACCAGGCGGTCTATTTCTTCCTTGGAACGCTTCTCCGTAACGCAGAAGCTCACATAACCCTCTTCCGTTTCCAGGCCAGCGAAGAAGCCGGCCTTCTCCAGGCGCTCCCTCAGGCCGGCGCCCTTGTATTTAAGGACGAACTCCTTGAGGAAGGGCTTGTCCGGGAACACGTCCTCGAACTTTCCGGTCTTCAGCAGTTCGGCCTTCAGGTAATGGGCACCGTCGGCACTGAGCTTGTTCACCTGCTTCATGCCTTCCGGGCCCATCAGGGACAGGTACACGGTGACCCAGAGGGCCATGAGGCTCTCGTTGGAGCAGATGTTGGACGTGGCTTTCTCACGCTTGATATGCTGCTCGCGGGCCTGCAGGGTGAGAACGAATACCCTTCGTCCCTGCTTGTCCACAGTCTGGCCCACAATGCGGCCGGGCATCTTGCGCATGTGCTCTTTCTTCACCGTCATGAAGCCCACGTACGGGCCGCCGTAGCAGATGGGAAGGCCCAGGGGCTGTCCGTCTCCCACGGCCACATCGGCCCCCCATTCGGCGGGCGTCTTCACAACCGCGAGGGCGGAAGGGTCGCAGTATTCCACCAGGATACCCTTTTCCGCATGGATGGCATCGGCAAAGCCGCTGTGGTCTTCCACAATGCCGTAGCGGTTCACGGAAGGCACAATTACGCCGGCCACATCGTCCTTGGAGAGTTCGGCCTTAAGGGCCTCTATGGAGGTTTGTCCGCCATCGGCCGGAACCAGGCCGATTTCTACCCCATGGAACTTCGCATAGGTTTTCACCACGGCAATGACATGGGGAAGAAGGGTGGCCGACAGGAGCACGCGAGTTTTCTTGCGGGTGCAGGCGATGGCCATCTTCATGGCCTCGGCGGCGGCGGTGGGGCCGTCGTACATGGAGGCGTTGGAGACATCCAGGCCGGTGAGCTCGCACATCATGCTCTGGTACTCGAAGATATAGCGGAGCGTTCCCTGGGAAATCTCACACTGGTAAGGGGTGTAAGCCGTGAGGAACTCGCTGCGAGAGCACAGGTAAGGGATTACGGACGGCGTGTAGTGGTCGTAGGCGCCTTGGCCCACAAACACCTTCAGCCGGGCGTTCATGGCCTCTATGGAGGCAAAATAGTCGCGGATTTCCTGCTCGGACAAGGCATCCGGAAGGGCATAGTCACCCTTGTGCAGGAACTGGGCGGGAACGTCGCTGTACAGGTCTTCCAGCTTGTTCACGCCAATTCGGGCCAGCATGGCCTTAACATCCGTTTCCGTCTGGGGCAGATATGGAAGCCGGGCCATCTTACTCGCCGATTGAAGCTTTGTATGCAGCAGCGTCCATCAGGGCATCCAGCTCGGAAGGATTGGACATCTTCACCTTGATGATCCAGGAACCGTAAGCATCCTCGTTCACCTTTTCGGGAGCGTCCTCCAGCTCTTCATTCACGGCGCAAACCGTTCCGGAAACCGGGCTGAAGAGCTCGGAAGAAGCCTTCACACTTTCTAAAGCGCCAAATTCCTCACCGGCGGTCACCTCGTCGTCCACCTCCGGCATATCCACATAGGTGATGTCTCCCATCTCTTTCTGGGCGAAATCGGAAACACCGATCACGGCCACATCACCTTCTACTTTTACCCATTCGTGCGACTCAGAATACATGAGTCCTTCCAAAATCTTAGACATTGTGTTTGTGTTTTATTTTTTGTAATTGGTTTGATAGAATCTCTTTTTGACCACCTTTCCCGGGAAAACTTTCTTGCGGATACGGATGCACAGCGGGGTGTCCAGGGCGGCATACTCCTTGTCCACCAGGGCAAAGCAGATGCTCTTGTCCAGGGAGAGGGAGTGATAGCCGGTGGTCACAATGCCCACCTCTTTTTCATCGGCCGTCTCTACCGGATAACCGGCACGCGGGATGGCCTTGTCTTCGATTTCAATTCCCACCAGCTTGCGGGCCACGTTGCCGGCTTTCTGGTCCAGAAGGGCCTCTTTGCCCACAAAATCCTTCTCATACTTGCAGAACATGCCCAGGCCGGCCATCACGGGGCTGATCTCCGGGCTCAGTTCGTCTCCGTACAAGGGCAGACCGGCTTCGAAACGGAGGGTGTCGCGGCAGCCCAGGCCGCAGGGCTGCACCCCGGCCTTGAGGAACTTGTCCCAGATTTCCACGATGTTTTCGTTGGAGGTATAAAGCTCGAATCCATCTTCCCCGGTATAGCCGGTGCGGCTGAGGATGAGACGCTCTCCATTATACTCCACGTCGCAAAACGTGTAGAAGGCCAAATCGGCCGCTTCCTTGTAGCCCAGCACTTCGATGATGGTTTTCTCCGCATCCGGTCCCTGGACGGCAATCTGTCCTATACGGGGGGAAGCGTTGTCCAGCTTGCAGTCGAAGCCCTTGGCGTGCTCCTGGATCCAGGCAAAGTCCTTGTCGATGTTGGCGGCGTTCACCACCAGCAGGAAATGGTTGGCCAGATACTCGCGGTAAACGAGAAGATCGTCCACGGTGCCTCCATCGGGATAGCACATCATGCCATAGAGGACTTTTCCGGGCTCATATCCACGGATGTCGTTGGTGAAAATGTGGTTGATGAAAGCTTCGGCCCCGGGGCCTTTCACGAAGATTTCTCCCATGTGGGACACATCGAACATACCTACTTTCTGCCGAACGGCATGGTGCTCCACCGTGATGCTGTCATACTGGATGGGCATCATGAATCCGGCGAAGGGGCTCATCTTGGCTCCGAGGGCCACATGGGCATCGTACAGGCAGGTCTTCTGCAACTGGTCCGGAAGGATTTGAACGTCTGACATAGTTGGCGCGTTACTTTAAAAGATTTGTTAAACAATGAAATAATTCCATATTCGTTTCCCTGTTGATGCGGAGGTCTTCCGGAGTGGCGCCCTTGGAGGGGGCCAGTTCTCCGCAAATGTCCACCGCCACTATCTCCATCGCCTCTGCCAATTTCCCCAGTTCCTTTTTCACGTCTTCCAGCGCATGGCCTCCCTGGGTCCAGTCCGTGCGGGCATACGCCTTGTCCATAATGTCCTTGTCCAGAGAGACATACACCCGATCTCCCCTTCTTTTCTCCAGCCACTCCTGCGGAATCTCATTCCCACAGCCTTCCGGGCCGATGGTGATGACATCCCTTACCCACAGGTTCCCTTCCTGCATTTCCTTTACCCAGCTTCCGCAGGAGAGCACTCCTTCAAACGCAGGGTCCTGGTTGTCCGGATGGTTGTCCAGCAGCACCAGGTGGAAGGGCATGGTTTCCTGCAGGGCCAGCAGGTGGGACAGGTAGTGGTAGTCTCCGCTGTCCAGCCACCTCAGACGGGGCAAGGGTTTGGGAAAGGCTTCTTCCAACTTCTTCCGGGCCTGCGCATCACAATAGCAGCAGCAGCCTTCCAAGCCGGTAAAATCCAGAACCTGAGCCTCTTGCAGCCAACAGAGGAATCCCTCTTCCCGGTAGGCTTCGCTGAAATGGAACACAAGGCTTTTCATCTTTCAAAGATAAGCATTTTATCCGACATAGACTTAGAGTCTGTTTTGAAATGATTGATATTTTTGTAATGTATAAAAAATAAGTTGCATCAGTTGGCCGGTTTGATGAGGTAGTTCCATTTACCGAGTTC
>CAJOLS010000023.1 GCA_905235535.1 uncultured Bacteroidales bacterium | reverse complement strand
TCTGAAACCCAGCGAAGTGAGCGACATCCTTCTGGGACAGCTCCAGGACATGAAAAACGATCTCCAGTTTGAGGAGATAGGAAAGGCCCTGCAAGTAAGCGACGGCGTGGTGAGAATCTACGGACTGGACCATGCCGAGGCCGGCGAACTGCTGGACTGTGGCAACGGCGTCATGGCCGTGGTGATGAACCTGGAGGCCGATAATGTGGGCGCCGTGCTCATGGGCCCCACGGACCAGGTGAAGGAGGGCATGGTGGTGCGCCGCACCGGCCGTATCGCTTCCATCGGGGTGAACGACAAGCTGGCGGGCCGCGTGATAGACCCGCTGGGCAATCCGTTAGACGGCCTGGGCCCCGTGGAAGGGGACAAGGTGGACATGCCGCTGGAGCGCAAGGCTCCGGGCGTCATCTTCCGCCAGCCGGTGAGCGAGCCGCTGCAGACGGGCCTCAAGGCCATTGACGCCATGATTCCCATCGGCCGGGGCCAGCGTGAGCTTATTATCGGAGACCGCCAGACGGGTAAGACCGCCATTGCCATTGACACCATCATCAACCAGCGCCACGCTTACGAGGCCGGAGACCCGGTTTTTTGCATCTACGTAGCCATAGGCCAGAAGGGCTCTACCGTGGCTTCCATCGTTAAGACGCTTCGGGAGCACGGAGCCATGGATTACACCGTAGTGGTGGCTGCAACGGCCTCGGACCCTGCGGCCCTGCAATACTACGCTCCCTTTGCCGGAGCCGCCATCGGCGAGTATTTCCGCGATACGGGCCGCCACGCCTTAGTGGTGTACGACGACCTTTCCAAGCAGGCCGTGGCCTACCGCGAGGTATCCCTTATCCTGCGCCGCCCCTCCGGCCGTGAAGCCTACCCCGGAGATATTTTCTACCTCCACAGCCGTCTGCTGGAGCGTGCCGCCCGCATCATCGACCAGGAGGAAGTGGCCCGGAAGATGAACGACCTTCCGGCCGCGCTCCAGGGCAAGGTGAAAGGCGGCGGTTCCCTCACCGCCCTGCCCATCATCGAGACGCAGGCCGGAGACGTATCGGCCTATATCCCCACCAACGTGATTTCCATCACCGACGGTCAGATATACCTGGAACAGAGCCTCTTCAACCAGGGTGTGCGTCCCGCCATCAACGTGGGTATCTCCGTATCCCGTGTGGGCGGCAGTGCCCAGGTGAAATCCATGAAGAAGGTGGCTGGAACCCTGAAAATAGACCAGGCCCAGTGGGCCGAGCTGGAAGCCTTCTCCAAGTTCTCCTCCGACGTGGACAAGGTGACGGAACTGGCCCTGGACAAAGGCCGCAAGAACAACCAGCTGCTCATTCAGCCGCAGTACAGCCCCATGCCCGTGGGAGAGCAGGTGGCCATCCTCTACTGCGGAACCCGCGGCCTCATGCGGGACATTGCCATAGACCAGGTGCGCCCCTTCCAGGAAGCCTTCCTGGACCGTCTCCGCGCCACTGCCAAGGCCGATGTCCTGGAACCCCTGGGAGACGGCAAGCTCACTCCGGAGATGGAAAAGATCCTGGCCGACACAGCCGAATCCGTGATTTTGGCCATGAAGTAGTTTTGTCATTCTGAACTCTTTTTGTCATTCTGAGCGAAGCGAAGAATCTCTATGCCAACATTAAAGGAAATAAAAAGCCGGATAGGGTCCGTCAAGAGCACGCTGAAGATTACTTCGGCCATGAAGCTGGTGTCCAGCGCCAAGCTGCACAAGGCGCAGCAGGCGGCGGAGGCCATGCGGCCGTACGAGGAAGCGTTGCTGGGGATTCTGGCAGCGTTGCGGGGTTCGAGCACCCGGCAGGCCGATTCCGTGCTCGAAAGCTCTGCCAGAGAGGGTTCGAGCACCGCAGAGGGCTCATCCGTGCTCCGGCCCACCGCCATCGTGGCCATCGCTTCCAACTCCTCACTCTGCGGCGGGTTCAACACCAACATCATCGCCAAGGTGCGGGAAGTGAGGCAGCCCGGAGACGTGGTGTATTCCATCGGCCGGAAAATGGCCGATGCCATGCGCCGCGAAGGCTTCACCACTCCGGAAGACCTGAATGCCCTCATCGAGCATCCCTCTTACGGCCCGGCGGCCGATTTGGTGAACCGCCTGACGGAGGATTGTGCCAAAGGCCGGGTGAAAAAGGTGCTGCTGGTGTACACGCACTTCGTTTCCACCGCCCGCCAGGTGCCTGTGGTGGAGGAGTTGCTGGGGGAGATTCCCGGTCAAGCCGGGAATGACGAAAGGACCGGCTCCTCTGTCATGCCCGGCACTGATCGGGCATCTGATGCTATCATCATTGAGCCGGGCCGGAAGGAACTGCTGGAGAGCCTCCTTCCCAAGACCCGCAAGCTGAAACTGTACGCCGCCCTGCTGGACAGCGCAGCGGCAGAGCACGCCGCCCGCACCGTGGCCATGCAAACCGCCACGGACAATGCCGAGAACCTCCTGGCAGAGCTGACCCTCCAGTACAACAAAGGCCGTCAGCAAAAAATCACCTCCGAAATCCTGGACCTGGCCGGAGGTCAAATGGAGGCATAAAAAAACCGCTCGCGAATTTCACAATTGGCGGCGGGATTATAGTAAGGTATCAATATTTATGTCTGATACCACAATATTCCAATTCCGTGCCAAAACCTGGAGGCACGGAATTTTTTTATGCTTTTTTCTTCTTGCGGCTTTTTTTCTGGTTCCAGTCTCCGTAAATCTCACTCACATTGCCGGCGGTGATGAAACCGTGGATGTCGTTCTCCTTCATAAAGTTCATCAGGTTGGCAAATTCGTCCTGGGTTAGCAAGGCCTGGATTTCCACATTCTGGTGGCCGTTGTAGCCGCCCGTCACATTGTACAGGGAGCAGCCGCGCTGCAAGTCTTCGATGATATACTTCCTCAGCTCCTCGTACCGGGATGAAATAATGCACACACGTTTGCGACGGTTGAGGCTGGCCGTGAAGTAGTCCAGGGCAAGGCCGTTGATCCAGGTGCCGATGAGGCCGATGATGACCAGGCGGAAGGGATTGACGAAAAAGGCGGTGCAGCAGATGAGGGCGCCGGCCACGGAAACGGAAGTGCCGATGTCGAAGTGCAGGTACTTGTTCACGATTTTGGCCAGGATGTCCAGGCCGCCGGTGGAGGCGTTGATGTTGAAGAGGATGGTCTGCGAGGCGCTGAGCACCAGCACAAAGCACAGGAGGTCGAACCAGGGATCTCCCATGAGGGACGTGGAACCCGGTTCCATGATTCTCTCAACCGGCAGCACCCTCTCCCAGAACTCGATGAACGGGCCCAGGATGAGTGCCGTGTACACCGTCTTGGCTCCAAATTCGTGGCCGATGAGGAACCACGCCAAAACCAGGAGGAGGGCGTTGATGAGGGTGACCATCACGGACACTTTCACCGTGAACCCCGCCAGGCCGAAGAGGCTGGAAATGACCATGGACAAACCGGTGATGGAGCCGATGACCAGATTGCTGGGCATCAGGAAATAGTACACGGCGGCAGCGGCGATGAGCATGGCCACTGTCATAATGAAAAGTTCCTTCCAGAACTTAGAAGAGCCCAGTATGTCCAGGATTTTTTTCATTTTCGTTAGTTTTGGCGCATAAAGGTAACACTTTTTTACTAAGAGTCTGTTTTGAAATGATTCAATAAATTCTTTATGTTTCTTTTTGGTAAATTTTCCTCAAAAATTTTCACCCATAGGAACCCCTATGGCCAAAAAATTTCAAGAAAAATTTCCACAAAAATAAACTATAAATAAAAATATCAATCATTTCAAAACAGACTCTAATAATACTTATAAAAACCAACAATACTTTCCATTCCGGCAAAGAACTGACGAAGCAGGTAACTCTCGTTGGGAGAATGGATGGTATCCCGCTCCAGGCCGAAGCCCATCAGCAGCGGGTCTATGCCCAGGATTCTCTGCATATCGGCCAGGATGGCTATGGAGCCGCCGCCACGGGCCGGGACAGGCTCTATGCCGTACACCTCCGCCATGGCCTTGGAAGCGGCCTGGTAGGCGTGCGAGCTGATGGGGATGAGGAAGCCGTCGCCGCCCTCGCAGGGAGTTACTTCCACCTTCACATAAGGCGGGGCAATGCGCTCCAGATGCTCCTGGAACAGTTTGGTAATACGGGCCGATGTCTGCCACGGCACCAGCCGCATGGACACCTTGGCGTGGGCCACGGAGGGCAGCACCGTCTTGGCGCCCACTCCCGTGTAGCCGCCCCAGATGCCGCACACGTCCAGGCAGGGCCGGATGGCCGTGCGCTCCAGGGTGGTGTATCCTTTTTCTCCCTTCACCTCCTTGATATCCAGGAACTTCTTGTATTCTTCCAGGTTGAAGGGGGCCTTGTTCAGAAGGGCCCTGTCATCGGCCGGTAACTCCACCACGTCGTCGTAGAAACCGGGGATGGTGACGCGGCCGTTTTCGTCGTGGAGCGAAGCTATGAGGGCGCAGAGCTCGTTGATGGGGTTGGCCACCGCACCGCCGTAATGGCCGGAGTGGAGGTCTTTGTCGGGCCCGGTCACCTTCACTTCCAGATATGCCAGGCCGCGCATGCCGCAGTTGATGGAAGGCACTTTTTCGCTTATCATGGTGGTGTCCGAGACCAGGATGACATCGGCCTTGAGAAGGTCTTTGTGGGCCTCTGCCCAGGCGGGGAGGGAAGGGCTGCCCATCTCTTCCTCGCCCTCGAAGATGAATTTCACGTTGTGCCGCAGCTGCCCGGTTTTCAGCAGGAACTCGAAGGCTTTGAGGTGCATGAACAGCTGGCCCTTGTCGTCGTTGGCTCCGCGGCAGTAGATGGCGTCCTCCCCGGTGGCGGGGTCTTTGGCTATCACGGGCTCAAAAGGGTCTGTTCTCCATTTTTCCAGCGGTTCCGGGGGCTGCACGTCGTAGTGGCCATAGACCAGCACCGTCCGGGCGGCGCCCATGTCCTTGCAGCCGTACACAACGGGGTGGCCGGCGGTTTCGTACACCCGGGCATCATCGGCCCCGGCTTCTTTGAGCAGTTCCGCAAGCCGGCCGGCACACTTGTACATATCCTGTTTGTGCTCCGGTTTGGCGCTGATGGAAGGAATTCTCAAAAGGGTGAACAGTTCCTGGAAAAACCGTTCCTGGTTTGCGTGAATATAATTTTTCATATAGTGGTCAGTTTCTACAAAGATAACAAAAAGTTCGTATCTTTGTGCCCGTATGGTAAAAGCGATTGTATTTGATATAGGAGGGGTCCTCGTAGAGCTGGACACAGCCCGGTGCATAGAGGCTTTCCGCAGCATCCTGGGCTTTGAGCGCATCACTCAAATCCTGGACCCGTGCCACCAGAAAGGCATTTACGGAGAGATGGAAGCCGGCACGTTACCGGCCGATGAATTCCGGCGGCTCATCCTGGCGGAATCCCGTCCCGGCTGCCGGGAGGCCGATGTGGACCGCGCCATGGCCGCCCTCCTGGTGGGCATGAGGGAAGACACCGTGCAAACCGTGGTGCGCCTTCGCGGGCGGTATCCGCTGTTCCTCCTTTCCAACAACAATCCCATCTCCATGGCCCGTACCTATGAGATTTTCCGGGAGAACGGGCTGGAGGCATCGGCCACCTTCCGGGGCCAGTTCATTTCCTGGGAGATGAAGATGCTCAAGCCCTCGCGGGAAATCTACGACGAGGCGGTGCGCCGTATCGGCCTTCCTGCCGGGGAAATCCTCTTTATAGACGACAACCAGGCCAATGTGGACGGCGCCCTGGCCGCAGGGCTCCAGGCCCGCTATTATGAGCCCGGTTCCCCCTTGTCTGAATTGTTGGCCGATTTGTAGAGTCTGTTTTGATGATTGATATTTTTATTTATAGTTTATTTTTGTGGAAATTTTTCTTGAAAATTTTTGGCCATAGGGGGGTTCCTATGGGTGAAAATTTTTGAGGAAAAATTACCAAAAAGAAACATAAAGAATTTATTGAATCATTTCAAAACAGACTCAAAGCGCCATGTCCCTCTATTCCTATTTCCGCATCAGCAAACCCGCGGCACAGCCCGTGCCGGAAGGGGAGGTGGACGCCGTCTACAAGCGGCTTCGTGCCCGCACCTTCTGGGGCGTTACCGTGGCCTATACCCTGTACTATGTATGCCGGGGAACGCTGGGCGTTGTGAAACAGCCGCTCATTGACGGCGGCGTACTTACGGCGGGGCAGCTGGGTATCATCGGCTCGGCCTTCTACTTTGTCTATGCGGTGGGCAAGTTCACCAACGGGTTCATTGCCGATTACTGCAACATCCGCCGCTTCATGGCGGTGGGCATCGGGGTATCGGCCGCCATCAACCTCATACTGGGAGTCCTGGGCCTGCTGGCCACCCCTGCGGGAATGGCTTCGCTGCTTGTTTTCGGGGTGTTCCTGCTGTTTTGGGGAGTGAATGGCTGGATGCAGTCCATGGGGTCTCCGCCCGGAACCATCAGTCTTTCCCGCTGGTTTCCCCTAACCCAGCGCGGCACCCGCTACAGCATTTTCAGTTCCACGCCACAGCTGGGGAAGTCCGTGTCCATGGTAATGACGGGCTTCATCGTGGCGGCCGCCGGTTGGCAGTGGGGCTTTGTGGCGGCCGCCGTGACGGGTGTCATCGGCCTGGTGGTGTCCCTGGTCTTTATTTCCGACACGCCCGAAAGCGAGGGCCTGCCCTCTGTGCAGGAACTGTCCGGAGAGCCTCTGCGGGAGATGGACAAAAAGCCAACGCGGGAGCTTCAGAAATGGGTTTTCCACCATCCTGGCATCTGGGTGATTGCCATTTCTACGGCTTTCCTTTATATTACGCAGCATGCCGTAAGTGACTGGGGCGTGTTGTTCCTGCAGAAGCAGAAGGCCTTCTCTCTGAGCAGCGCCGCCCAGATTATCGGCTATGCCGAGGCTTTCGGCATCACCGGCAACCTCATCGCCGGATGGCTTTCGGATGTGGTGTTCCGCGGCAACCGCGTGCGGCCCGTGGTCCTGGCCGGCATCCTGGCCGTAGCCTCCCTCCTCGGCTTCCTCTTCCTGGGAGGCGGCTTTGCCCTGAACATGGCCTTTGTCGCGGTGTTCAGTTTCTCCTTCAGCATCGTCTTCTGCATTGTGGCCGGGCTCATGGCCCTGGACTTTGTGCCCCGCAAGGCCACCGGCGCCGCCCTGGGCATCGTGGGCATCTCCAGTTACGCCGCTGCCGGCCTGCAAAGCATGGTGAGCGGCTTCCTCATCGGCGGCTTCTCCGCCGACGGTTTCTACAACTTCTACCCCGTCTCCATTTTCTGGATCGTGGCCTGCCTGCTGGCTTTCGTCCTGCCGGTAATAGGTTGGAAGTATCTCCGTAAATGAGTGCTTGCCCTCATAGCAAGCGTTTTTGCCGTTTTTTGCTTGCTGCGGCGTAAGGACGCGCCGTTCATATAATTACGGCCTTTGGGTACCTCACCGTCAGGTAGAGGGCGCGGATGGCCAGGTGCATGAAATACGCGGCCATCAGGAGGTGGATGGCGTTTTCGGGCGTGGAGTCCATGCCCAGGGCGCGTCCCAGGAACCATATGGCAAAAAAGCCCACGGCACATAGCAGGGTGCTGTTGCGAAGGTCCCGGGAGGCCGTGGCGCCGATGAAGATGCCGTCCCACACGAAGGCGGGGCAGCCGATGAGCGGCATCAGCAGCAGCCAGGGCAGGAACTCCCGCCCGGCTTCCACCACCGCTCCGTCCTCGGTCATCAGGCTCAGGATAGGAGTCCCGCCCAGGCCGTAGAGCAGCATGAAGAACGCCGCCATCACCCAGCCCCAGAGGAAGGTCTGGTGCACAGTGCTCTGCACGCCTTCGGGGGAGCCTTCGCCGATGAATCGGCCCGTAAGTGCTTCGCCGGCATAGGCAAAACCGTCTGTGAAATAGCTGAAGAACATCAGAAGCTTCATGAGGATGGCGCTCACGGCCAGCAGCACGTCCCCGTATCGGGCCGATAGCACCGTAAAGCCGATGTACACCGCAATCATGCCCACAGACCGCAGGAACAGGTCCCGGTTCAGGGAGAAGAACGCCCGAGCACCGGAGGGGCCGTTTCCGTGCGCAGAACCGTCTTTTTGGTCCTCCCGAGCACCGTGGAGGCCGTTTCCGTGCGCGGAGAAGCCGTAGCGGCGGCGGGCGGCGAGAAGGGAGTACGTGAAGCCGCTCCACTGGGCCAGGACGGTGCCCACGGCCACGCCGTCAAAGCCCAGAGCGGGCAGCCCGGCCCAGCCGAAGGCCAGAGCGGCGGAGAGCAGCATGTTGAGGCCGTTCACCAGGAGATCGGCCACCATGGGGCGCACCGTATCCTGCAGGCCGATGAACCAGCCCTTGAACGCAAACAGGGAAAGCGTGGCAGGTGCGGCCCAAATGCGGATGTAGAAGTACCGCGTGGCCAGTTCCCGTACTTGCGGGGAGCAGTCCACCACCAGGAAAGCCAGCTGTACCACCACCCACTGCAGCGCAATGAGCGCCAGCCCGGACAGGAACGCTATCCGAAGCGCCCGCCCCAGAATGCGGCCCAGCTGGGCAGATGCCCGGTCGGAGCCGGGCATGACGGGGGTGCCGGGGCCGGGCATGAGGCCGTCATGGCCGGCCTGATCGGCCATCTGCCTTCCGTAGGCCTGGGCCGTGAGGCCGCCCGTCCCCGCCCGCAGGAACCCGAAGTTCCAGTACAGCAGGTCAAAAAGCATGGAGCCTATGGTGATGCCGCCGATGAGCGAGGCCGAAGAGCCGCCCGGCAGATGCCCCGCCACGGCCATGTCCACCATCCCCACCAGGGGCACGGTGATGCCTGCCAGAATACTGGGCACCGCCAGCCGGAGTATTTTTTTGTGAAGGTTCACCGGAACTTTTTATCTTCTTCCAGCATACCAAGATAGGAGTTGTATCGCTCCGGGGAGATGAGGCCCCCGTCCACGGCCGCTTTCACGGCGCAGCCGGGCTCGTGGGTATGTGTACAGGGGGTGAAACGGCAATCGGCCGATGCCCGCAGCATCTCCGGGAAGTACTTGGCAATTTCCTCCTTTTCCACATCCACCAGGCCGAAGCCGCGGATGCCGGGGGAGTCAATCACATAGCCGCCGGAAGAGAGCGGGTACATCTCGTACAGGGAAGTGGTGTGCTTCCCCTGCAGATGGGCCGACGAGATGGCTCCAATCTTGGGGTCCAGCGAAGGGTCCAGTGCTTTGATGAGGGAGCTCTTGCCCACGCCGCTTTCTCCCGAAAACAGGTTCACGCAGCCCTCGCAGGCCTCCCGGATGGCAGAAATGCCCTCCCCGGTTTTCACGGAAGTCTCTATCACAGGGTACCCGGCACCTTCGTAGATGCTGCGGAAATGGGCTGTTTCATCGGCCGCCATTTCCCGGTACATGTCCGTTTTGGAAAGGACGATGGTGGCGGGAATGCCGTACAGCTGGCAGGTGACGAGGATTCTGTCCAGGAAGGGGAGCTTGACCTCCGGGAAGTAGAGCGACACCACCAGGTACGCCCTGTCCACGTTGGCGGCGATGATATGCGCCTGCCGGGACAGGTTGGTGGAGCGCCGGATCACATAGTTGCGCCGGGGAAGAATCTCCGTAATGACAGCGCTGCCGTCATCGGCCCAGTCATACTTCACCCGGTCTCCCACGGCAATGGGGTTGGTAATCTCACTGGCCTTGAGGCGCACCTTGCCCCGCAGCACCGCCGGGAACACCTCCCACTCCGGCAACCGGGACAGCAGGTAATGGCTGCCCGCATTCTTGACCACCGTTGCTTCTGAGCTGTCCATACTATTTCTTATAGACTCCGACTTCTGCAATGGCCAGTTCCCCTTCCCAGGACAGGAAGCGCACACGGGCCGCGCTGGCCATGCGTTGGGGGAAGCGAAGGATGTGGACGCGGCCCGCCTCTTCTTCCCGGGCTTTGACAGGTGTCCAGACACCATTTTGAAGCAGCTCCAGCTGCCATTTCTTGAGCCCGCCGGCTTTTTTTTCCGTCACGACCACCATCCCCACCGGCGTGTCTTCGGAGAGCGTCACGCTCCACCAGGGCTCTTTCACCTGAGGGCTGGAGACCCAGGCCGATGAAAAGTTGTCGTCATTGGCAAAATCCATGATGTCCATGTCGTCCGACCAGGAGGAATCGCAGGGCTTTCCAATGGCCAGGTTAATCTCCGTAATGGGAGCCGGAGCCGCCGGAACGTTCACGATGTGCCCGGTATTCTTCCAGATTTGGCCGATGCGGGCCATTGCGGCGGCGGCATTGTCGTCAATGAGACCGTCCCGGTTGGGGGCGGCGTTGAGGATGTAGGTGCAGTACGCCTCCCCGTAGGGAATGATGTTCTCCCGTACAATGGCTTCCACATCCCGGAGCTGCGCCGCAGGGAATTCCTCCTTCCAGAACCAGGTGCGCTGGAGAGGGTAGCAGGCCATGGCGGGGAGCCTGTTCACATCGGCCGATATCTTCTGCCCGGCGCCCTGCTCATAGCAGCGGATGTCTGAATAGAAGAGGCCATCCTGCGGGTATTTGGCTCCGTTGAGGTCCATCACCAGGCAACCCGGCTGCAGGCTCTTCACATAGTCGTAGATTTCCGGGAAGGAGATATCCTCATAGGAAATGCGGCCCCAGGGGGCGTCCCAGCCGTCAAACATGAGGGTGTTCACCGGGCCATACTTGGTAAGGAGTTCCTTCAGCTGTTCCTTGATAAAAGCCGTCTTTTCGGGCGTGAAGGGCAGGGTGGGGCGGATGCCGTGGTGCGTATCCAGGATGGAGAAATGATACATGACCTGCATCCCTTCCTTCCGGAGGGACTGCACCAGTTCTCCCAGCACATCCCGGTGCAGGGGCGTGTTCATTACGCTGTAATCCGTGGTGGCGGTGTCCCACATGCAGAACCCGGCGTGGTGTTTCACGGAGATGCAGATGAACTTGGCTCCGGCGCTTTTGGCCACTTTTACCCACTGGTCTGTGTCCAGTCTGACGGGGTTGAATACCTCGGGAGACAGCTGAGGGTCTGTCCAGTCGGCCTCCTGGAAAGTGGGCAGGCCAAAGTGGACGAACATACCGAAGCGAAGATCTACGAACTCCTGCTGCAACTGGTGCAGGGTTTTGCGCTGGGCGCAGGCCGGCAACAGGCTGGCCAGAAAGGCAAGGAGGAGGGCAAACTTTCTCATATTAAAGGACTTTCTTGAGGAGGGGGAGGATATAGTCGGCATAGTGGGTCATGCCCAGGTCTGTGAGGTGAATGCCGTCCACAAAGTCTTCGGGCCGGGTCATGCCCGGGGCCGGGAGGTAGTGGATGTTCTTTTCGCCGGCATCTTGCAGGCGCCGGAACAGGGCCTTCTGGGCGGTGTTCTTGCTGCGTACTTCCTGGACAATCTTCTTGTCCACAATCCCGTGCGGGAACAGCGGGTCTTCCACAAAGATGACGGGAGCGTCCGGATGGGCGTCGCGGATGATGCGGAAGAACTGTTCTCCAACGGTATTGATCTTTTCCGGGGAGGCATTGGGAACGTAATCCAGCACAAAGGCGGAGGCGCTCTCCACGCTGGCCATGAGCCGGGCAATCTCCAAATCCAGGTGGGCGTTGCCGCTGAAGCCCAGGTTAATGACGGTGCGGTCCAGGCGCCGGGCTATGATGTTGGTATGGGCCATGCCGGCGCGGGTGGCGCAGCCGCCCTGCAGGATGCTGGTTCCGTACATCACCACGGGGGCGTCGGCCCTGGGGCTGTCCATCACGGGCTGCTCCAGCGTGTACCCCTCCGGAACGCCCACCTCCAGGGTTTTCACCTCGTCGTAGAGCGAAAGGTACAGCATGTACTCGCGGTCCACGGCGTCCATGTTGGCCACCAGTTTGCGCTCGTGGTCTGTGTTGCGGGCTCCTTTCCAGTCAAAGCCGGCCCCCACGAATTTCCATTCTCCGTCCAGGAAGGCGTACAGGTCCAGGCCGCCCACTCCCACATCGGTCATGTGGGGCATGTGGTAACCTGTATTGGTCCAGCGGGCGTGGACTTCCGGGGCGTTGGTACGGAAACGGATATACAGCCCGGCGGAGTTGCGGCCCAGGTCCCAGAGGGCTTCCCGCACCACCCCGTGCAGGCATTCGGGCAGGCGGCGGTAGCGGGGGCCTTCATCGGCATAAGCTTTGCCATACACCGGGAAGGCCGATGCGTCCGTGTACTGTACAGATTCCTGCGAAAAGGCTGTGAAGCAGCCGCCCAGCAGCAGGAGGGGAAGGAGGAGCAATCTTTTCATAGACACAAAAATACGAAAAATTGTTCATTCGTCGCAATATATGCACGGTTCGGAAAAAAACTTGCAGCCACCCGTTGTGAAATCGGCCCCGAATATGTACTTTTGTCAAGGATTCCAAAGGGAATCTTTAACCACGATAACACGTCCGATATGACCATTAACATCCAGTTACATTACCGTACTGCCTGGGGAGAGAGCGTACAGCTCCGCCTGGGTAAGCGACGCATACCTATGGAACCCTCCTTCGGCGGCCTGTGGCAGATTATGCTGGGCGGCCGCGACATCCACGACGGAGACCACTTCACCTTCGAGGTGGTCCGCGACGGCCGGGTTGTCAAGCGGGAATGGAGGGCGCATCATTTCATGTACCATAGCCCCGGCAAAAACTTCATCGTCCGTTCCCGCTGGATGGATCAGCCGTCCAATTCGGCCTTCTATTCATCGGCCTTCAGCGACGTCATTTTCCGCCGTCCCGGCGGTGCCTCTTTCCGCCATCCCCATTCCGAGGAAGGCGCCCGCGGCAACGTGAGCATCCAGGTGGCCGCTCCCGAAGTGCGCACCAACGAGTCCCTGGCCATCGTGGGCTGCGGAGACAAGCTGGGCAACTGGGACCGTGTCCACATTATGTCGGATCACATTGCTCCCTGGTGGTTCATCTCCATGGACATCGAAGAGCCCATCGAGTACAAATTCGTCATTGTAGATACCCAAACCAAGCAAATCCGCTGCTGGGAAGATGGCCCCAACCATTTCTTTGCCGAAGTGCCGCCCAAAGAAACGCAGGTGATGGTGGCCGATGTGCAGCCCTCCTTCTCCAGGGAGCCCTGGCGTGGCGCCGGCGTGGCCGTCCCCGTGTTCTCCCTCCGCACGGAAGACAGTTTTGGAGTGGGAGAATTCCACGACCTCAAAAAGCTGGTGGACTGGGCCGTGAAAGCGGGCCAGAGCGTAATCCAGCTGCTTCCCATCAACGACACCACCATGACGGGAGGCTGGCAGGATTCCTATCCGTACAATGCGGTGAGCTCCTTCGCCCTGCATCCGCAGTTTGTGCATCTGCCGGCCGCCGGCGTGCGCAAGGACGCCGCCTACAAGGCCATGCAGCAGGAGCTGGAGGCCCTTCCGGCCCAGGATTATGAGAAGGTGAACGCAACCAAGCTGGAGCTGCTCCGCAAGTTGTACGAGGGCGCCAAAGGCAAGGCGGTTCTCTCCTCCAAAGAGTACCAGGCCTTTGTGCAAGCCAATCCCTGGCTGCAGCCTTATGCCGTTTTTTGCGTGCTCAGAGATATTTATGGAACGCCCGAGTTCAGGGAGTGGAAGCAGCTTGGCACCTACCAGCCCAAAAAGGTACAGGCCTTTGCCCAGGAGCACAAGAAAGAGGTGGACTTCTACTGCTACGTGCAGTTCCTGCTGGATGCCCAGCTGAGGGAGGCCGTGGAGTATGCCCATGAGCACGGAGTAGCCCTCAAGGGAGACCTTCCCATCGGCGTAAGCCGTTCCAGTGCCGATGCCTGGCAGCACCCGGAACTCTTCCACATGGACAGCCAGGCCGGGGCCCCGCCGGATGCCTTTGCCGAGGATGGCCAGAACTGGGGCTTCCCCACCTACAACTGGGAAGAGATGGAAAAAGACGGCTATGCCTGGTGGAAAGCCCGTATGCGTAAGATGTCGGAGTATTTCGACGCCTTCCGCATAGACCATATCCTGGGCTTCTTCCGCATCTGGGAGATTCCCATTCCGCACAAGAGCGGCCTCATGGGCCACTTCAGCCCCGCCCTTCCGTACTCCGCGGACGAACTTCGCATGCGCGGGTTCAATCCCGGGGAGGGCGAGGGGACGGACGTGCTCTTTGTGGAAGATCCGCGTCGCCCCGGCTGGTGGCACCCCCGCATTTCGGGAGAAAAAACGGGCCGGTATGCCGCTCTGCCGGATGAGATGAAGCACCGCTACACAGAGCTGTACACGGATTTCTTCTGGTTCCGCCACAACGATTTCTGGAGAGACTGCGCCATGCGCAAGCTCCCGGCCCTGCTGCGCTCCACGGGCATGCTCTCCTGCGGAGAAGACCTGGGCATGATTCCCGGATGCGTGCCGCCGGTGATGGCCGATTTGAACATCCTGAGCCTGGAAATCCAGCGCATGCCCAAGGACCCGGCCGATGCCTTTGCCCGTCCGGACCGCTACCCTTACTGGTGCGTCTGCGCCACGGGTACGCACGACACCTCGCCGCTGCGCGCCTGGTGGGAGGAAGACCGCGCCCTCACCCAGCGTTTCTACAACCAGATGCTGGGCTGCGAGGGAGACGCCCCGTATTTCTGCGAGCCGTGGGTGGTGGACCTCATCCTCTCCCAGCACATGAAATCCCCGGCCATGCTGGCCATCCTGCCCCTGCAGGATTATATGGCCTGCGACGGAGACGTCCGCTATCCGGGCAATCCGGCCGACGAGCGCATCAACATCCCTGCCATCCCGCGCCACTACTGGCGGTTCCGTATGCACTGCACGCTGGAAAGCCTCATAGCCAACGATTCGTTTAACCAGCATATCCGCACCCTGGTAGAGGCTGCGGGCCGTAACCGCTGATGGAAAACGATTGGAAAGCGCGCCTGGGAGTGGTTTATTCCACCAATCCAAACTTCCAGTACCAGACGGAAGGAAGCGTGGAGGAAGAAACCCTTCCTCCCGGGAAGCAGCGCCTCATAGTGGGAATAGACCGCCGCAACCGGGGTGGCAGGCAAGTCACCCTGGTCAGCGGTTTTGTGGGGAGGGCCGATGACCTCAGGGAACTGGGCCGGGCGCTCAAGACCAGGCTGGGTGTGGGAGGAAGTGCCAAAGACGGTGAAATCACCATCCAGGGAGATTTCCGGGACAAGGTGGTATCCATTTTGCAGCAAATGGGCTACCAGGCCAAAAGAGGCAACTAAAGCATGCTTGATTCCCTTTTCAAATCCGGCCAGCTCCTGCTGGATACCTCCATACCGGCCGATGCGCCGCTCCCGGAAGAACCTTCCTCCTGGCTGATGAGCATGTTGGTGGTGGTCTTCGCCGTATTGGCCATAGCCCTTCTCAAGCGCTTCCTGCAGGTGGTTCCGTATATATGGGACAGTCTTCTCCGCGTGCGGGGAAGCGCCGCCTTGGAAGGCAGCATACGCGTTAGTCAAGACCGCAACCTGATGGCCCTGGTGCTCACCATCCCGGCCATCCTGGTCACTTATCGTTATCGGCTTTTCAATCCCTCCGTGCTGCAGGAACTGGATCCCAACTTCCAACTGACCGGCGTGGCGCTGGTGCTGCTGTCCTACGTCCTCATCCGGCACATGATTTTCCTGTGGGTGCGTCCCAACCACCACGGAGACATTTTCCGCCAGGCCCATCGTGTGGCCTACACTTACTTTATTTTCCTGATGCTCCTGGTGCTTGCAACCATGGGAATTCTGGCCCTGGCGGGGGTGGAAGACACCCTTGTCCGGTATATCCTTTACGGAGAAACCGGCCTGATTTTCCTTCTGTTCCTGCACCGCGGCTCACAAATTTTGTCATTATCTTGTAATCGTTTGCGAACTTTTTTGTACCTTTGCGCGCTGGAAATTTTACCGGCGGCCCTGCTGGTAGTTTCTGCAGTTGTATTGTAGAGAAGAAAGGTTAGTAAAATGAGCATCAAGAAAATCTTGGTTTCCCAGAACGCTCCCCGTGTTCTTACCCAGTATGAATCTGTCACTGAGAAGTTTGGCGCTACGTTCGAGTTTCATCCCTTTTTCAAGATAGAGCCCCTTACCTCCCGGGAATTCCGCGCTCAGCGCATCAATGTCCTGGACTACACGGCCATCGTGTTCTCTTCCCGGCATGTCATTGACGCTTTCTTCTCCCTGGCCGAAGAACTCCGCGCCAAAATCCCCGAGACCATGAAGTATTTCTGCACCACGGAGGCCGTTGCCATGTATCTGCAGAAACACATCGTGTACCGCAAGCGCAAGATTTTCTATGGCACCGGCACTCCCGAAAGCGTGGTGGCCCTCATCGGCCCCAAGCACAAAGGGGAGAAATTCCTCATTGCCATGAGCGACACCTCCACCGGAGACGCCCTCACGTCCCTGTTCCAGGCCCATAGCCTGCAGTACAGCACGGGTGTGTTTGTCAAATCCGTGAGCCAGGACCTCAAAGACGTCAAGCTCCAGGATTACGACATGATTGTCTTCTACAACCCGGCCGACGTCAAATCCCTCCAGGAAAATTTCCCGGACTTCCGGCAGGGAGACATCAAAATGGTCTCCTACGGCAAGTCCATCGTCAAGGCTATGGAAGAGGCAGGCCTGCGCATAGACGTGAAGGCTCCCTCTCCCGAAGCCCCGTCCGTTGCCAGCGCCATTGAACAGTATCTGAGCAGTTTATAGCATGGATGCCACCCTTCCCAAAGCCGAACGCCTCTGCGGCAAGACTGCCGTGGTGAGCCTGTTCGAGACCGGGAAGAGCGTATCGGCCGGTTGTCTCCGCTGCAAATATCTTGTAAGGGCCGATGAAGCCCCGTCCCGCATTGTGGTCTCCGTGCCCAAGCGCAGCTTCAAACGCTCCGTCAAGCGCAACCTTCTCAAGCGCCGCATGCGGGAAGCCTATCGCCGCCAGAAAGCCCTTCTGGGCCCTGGAGTGGACGCCCTTTTCATCTACACCTCCTCCGAAGTCCGGTCTTACGAGGTAATCTATGCCGATATGGCCAAACTGTTGGGTGATCTGGCGGTGCGTTTTTCACAAGCTGCTGAAACAGAATAATTTAACGCTTCTCCTCCCGTCGTTTTTGCCCGGAGGAAAACATGGAAGTACTTGAAGATGGGCAGATTAAAGGAAACGGTCAAAAAGATTCTTATCTTCCCGGCAGTGGTGCTCATCAAGTTTTACCAGCTGTTCATCAGCCCGTACAAACCGCCGTCCTGCCGATATACGCCCACCTGCTCCCAGTATGCCCTGGAGGCCTTCCGAAGGCATGGTCCTGTCAAAGGCCTGTATCTGGCGGTCCATCGCCTCCTGCGCTGCCATCCCTGGGGGGGAAGCGGCTACGACCCCGTTCCGGAAGAATTCCATTTCAAAACAGACTCTTAAGCATGCCTAAGAAAGAGAAAATCCAGCAGATGTTCGATGAGATTGCGCCCTCGTACGACAAGCTCAACCACATTATGTCCCTGAATGTAGATAAACTCTGGCGCCGCCATGCGCTTGGGGAAATAGTGGACGGCACGCCCCAGCAAATCCTGGACGTGGCCTGCGGCACCGGAGACAGCACCATCGTCACCGCCAGGGCCGCCGCGGAAGGAAGCCACGTCACGGGGGCCGATATCTCCGAGGGCATGATGGCCCTGGTGATGGAAAAGGCCCGCAGGGCCGGCGTGGAAGACCGCATGAGCCTGCAGGTGGCCGACGGGGAAAACCTTCCCTTCGAGCAGGCCTCCTTCCACCGCGTCACCTGTGCCTTCGGCATCCGGAACTTCGAGCATAAGGAGCTGGGCCTCAAAGAGTTCTACCGTGTGCTTAAGCCCGGCGGGAAGGCCGTTATCCTGGAACTCTCCGTTCCCCGGAACCCCATTGTCGGCTGGTTCTACGACCTCTATTTCCTCCATGTCCTGCCCTGGATAGGCGGGCTTATCTCCGGAGACAAGGCCGCCTACAAATACCTTCCCGCTTCGGTGCATGCCTTCCCAGCCCCCGAGGCCTTCCTGCAGATGATGCGGGAGGCCGGCTTCCCGGTGGTGAGGCACCGCTCCCTTTCCCTCGGCCTTTGCCGTATGTATATCGGAGAAAAATAGTATCTTTGTAAACTATGGATAAGAAAAGCTTTCAAAAATGGAACTGGATAGTGGCGCTGGCCGTCCTGGTGGTTTCGGCCGTCACCTATCTGTCTTCTATAGAGCCCACGGCATCCTTCTGGGACTGCGGAGAGTTCATTGCATCGTCGTATAAGCTGGAAGTGGGCCACCCCCCGGGAAACCCTGTGTTCCAGCTCTTTGCCCGCGTCTTCACCATTCCGGTAGATGCCTCCCACGCCGCCGTGGCCGTCAACGCCATGAACGCCATCCTCAGCGCTCTCACCATCTTCCTGCTGTACTTCACCATCGTCTTTTTTGCCAAACGCTTGATCGGCAAGAAGGAAGAGTTCAGCCTGGGAGAGGCCATCGCCATCTTCGGCTCGGGAGCTGTCGGTGCTTTGGCATACTGCTTCTCGGACACCTTCTGGTTCAGCGCCGTGGAGGGAGAAGTGTATGCCATGTCCTCCCTTTTCACCGCCCTGGTCTTCTGGGCCATGTGCAAATGGTATGACCAGGCCGATGAGCCCCACGCCAACCGCTGGATTGTGCTCATCTCCTTCCTCATGGGCCTCAGCATCGGCGTACACCTTCTGAACCTCCTTACCATTCCGGCCTTCGTCTTCATGTACTATTACCGCAGGAACGAAGACAAGAAACTGCCTTTCAAGAAGCTGGCGGGCATTTTTGTCATCGGCGTGGTTATCGAGTTCGTCCTGGTGTACCTCTTTATCCCGTGCTTCCCCAAGACGGCCGCCTGGTTCGACCGTATCTTCGTGAACGGTTTCGGCCTGCCGTATAATTCCGGCGCCCTGTTCTTCCTGGTGGGTTTGCTGGTCCTCTGTTTCTGGGGTCTTTTCACCACCCTCAAGAAGGAAAAGGTGTTCCTCAATACGGTGCTGCTGTGCGTCACCACCCTGGTCATCGGCTTTTCGCTGTTCTCCATCGTAATCATCCGCTCCAGCGTGAAAACGCCCACCAACGAGTACCAGCCCGATAATCCATACACCCTGGTGCGTTACCTCAGCCGTGAGCAGTATGGCTCCACGCCGCTGGTCTATGGCCAGTACTTCGGCGCTCCCTACGAGATTAGGAGCGGCACCTACTGGGCCCCGCTGGACGGCAAATACATCAAGGCCGACGCCCCGGCCGACGCCGTTTACAACCCCGAGGGCAAGATGCTCTTCCCCCGCATGTGGTCCAATGCAGACCAGCGTTACATCGACTTTTATCAGGAATACACCCATGGCAAGGGAACCCGTATCAGGGACGCCCAGCACCGCAAGCCCACCTTCGGGGCCAACCTGGCGTATTTCTTTGACTACCAGCTTAACTGGATGTACTGGCGCTACTTCATGTGGAACTTCGTGGGCCGCCAGAACGAGATTCACAGCCCCCTGCCCGGCAATGTTTTCTACGGCAACTGGGAAAGCGGCATCACCTTCCTGGACAACCTGAGGCTGGGAGACCAGTCCGACGCCCCTGCGCTCCTGAAGGAAAACAAGGGCAAGAACCACTATTTCTTCCTGCCTCTTCTGCTGGGCCTGCTGGGCCTGGTGTTCCAATTTGACAGGGACAAACGTGGCTCCTGGCTGGTGTTCCTCATGTTCTTCATGACGGGTATTGCCATTGTGCTATATCTGAACCAGCCGCCTTATCAGGTGCGTGAGCGTGACTATGCGTACGCCGGTTCCTTCTACATGTTTGCCGTCTGGATTGGCCTGGGCGTAGCGGCCCTGTACAAGTGGATTACGGAAAGCGCCAAGGCCGATGGCAAGGTGGTGGCCGCGGCCACATCGGCCCTGTGCCTGCTGGTGCCGGTTCTCATGGCCGCCCAGAACTGGGACGACCACAACCGCTCCCACCGCTACACGGCCCCCGAAATGGCCTTCAACTATCTCAATTCGGTAGGGGAGAACGGCATGCTGGTCACCCACGGGGACAACGATACCTTCCCTCTCTGGTATGCCCAGGAGATTGAGGGTATCCGTACGGACGTGCGTGTGCTCAACACTTCCCTGCTGGGTACGGACTGGTATATTGACCAGATGAAGTGGGCTTGCAACGAGAGCAAGCCCCTGCCGCTCACCGTGCCCGCCCGCCAGTACCTGTACGGCACCAACGAGTTTGTGTATATAACCTACGACGACGGTTCGCCCATGTTCATCCAGGACGTGATGGATGTCTTCAAGGACCCCAAGATGAAGGTGGCCCTGGAAGACGGCACCAAGATGGATTTCATCTGCGCCCGCAACATCGTGGTCCCTGTGAACAAGGAGAACTGCCTCAAGTACGGCATTGTGCCCCGGCAGTTTGCCGATGAAATTCCGGACCAGATTGTCCTTACCATGTCCAAGGACAAGAACTATATCTCCAAGCCGGAACTCTTCATGCTGGACCTGCTGTCCAACTACAACTGGGACCGTCCCATCAACCTGCTCAGCCAGGGAGGAGACATCAATATCGGCATCAAGGATTACCTTATGTACGACGGCTTCTCCTACCGCCTCACCCCCATACAGAACAAAGTGAGCAGCACGGACGCCGGCAAGGTGGACGCCCTGGAGCAGTACAACAAGATGAAAACCCTGTACAAGTGGGACGCCATCAAGCGCACAGACTGGTTTGTGGATTACCAGAACATGTACACCTTCCTGGGTGTGCTTAGCCAGCGCCAGTTGTTTGTGACCGTGGCCAACGCCCTCATCGACGCCGGTGAGCCGGAGAAGGCCATCGAAATTCAGGACATGTGCCAGGAGTGCTTCCCGGAGCAGAATTTCCCGCTGGAGACCATCTCCGTGGGCTTCTCCGGCAACGACTACATGGTGGCCCAGATGATAGAGAACTATTACCACCTGGGACAGGGGGAAAAGGCCGCAGACATGGCCGCCCGCCTGGGAGACCAGCTGCTGGAGACCGCCGCCTTCTTTGTGCAGTGGGGCAACCTGGGCAACTCCGAATTTGAGAGCGCCAGCCGTGTTCTCTTGTACGTGGCAGACCTTTGCAAGGACTATGGGGACATAGAACTGTCCAATTCCATGCTGGCCAGCCTGAAGCAGCTCCTGGAACTGGTTTCGGGATTGGACTCTGATACCCTGGAAGTACAATAACCCTTTAACGTATATAAAATGAAAAAACAGATTTTACTGGTGGCGTCCCTGGCCCTGTGCCTGAACGCCTTCGCCCAGCCCGCCCGCGGGCCGCGTCCCGGTGCCGACAAGGAAGCTCCCAAGGAGAAGACCGAAAAGGAAGCCGCCCCTGTCAAGCTGAACTTCTCCCAGGGCCTCTTTTCCGTGGCCCAGAACGAGAAAGACTGGTACATGGAAATCCCCGACAGCCTGCTGGACCGCCGTTTCCTGGCCATCACCCGCTATGTGAGCAACACTGCCGGCGCAGGCGTGTATGGCGGGGAGCAGGTGAACGAAGCCATGCTCTACTGGGAGAAAGCTGTGAACGGCAACCTCCTCCTGAGGGCCGATGTCCTGAATATCTATGCCGACAAGGACCAAAGTATTCAGAAGGCCGTGAAGGTGAGTTCCGAGAATCCCATCGTGGCTTCCTTCAAGCCGGAGAAGAACGGCAATGCCGGCACCACCCGCATCAAGGTGAACAGCCTCTTCGAGGGGGACACCCAGGTGTTTTCCTTTGACAGCGGCACCAAGCGCAGGTACAATCTGGGCGGCCTCAAGGGAGATGCCAGCTTTATCCAGAGCGTCCGCACTTATCCCATCAATACGGAGGTTACCGTAACCAAGACCTATAGCTACAACCAGCCCGCCGGCGGTCCCGGTGCAGGTGCCGGCCCCGCCCGCTCCACCTCCCTGCCCGCAGGCCGTGAGACCGGTGCCGTTACCGTGGTCCTGAACACCTCCATGATTCTTCTTCCGGAGACGCCCATGCAGCAGCGTTATTTTGACCCTCGCGTAGGTTTCTTCGCCAATGGTTACAGCATGTTCTCCGACGACCAGCAGGGCGTCGAGAGCGTCCGCTTCATCACCCGCTGGCGCCTGGAAGCCCGTCCCGAAGATGTGGAGAAACAGAAGAGGGGAGAGCTGGTAGAGCCCGTCAAGCCCATTGTCTATTATATTGACCCCGCTACGCCCAAGCAGTGGCGTGGGCACCTTATCGCCGGTGTGAACGACTGGCAGAAGGCCTTTGAGCAGGCCGGCTGGAAGAACGCCATCCGTGCCGAGGAATGGCCGGAGAATGCCGAGGAACTGGGTATGAGCCTGGAGGACGCCCGTTTCTCCGTAATCCGTTACCTGGCTTCCCCCATCGCCAATGCCTACGGCCCCAACGTACACGACCCCCGCAGCGGTGAAATCCTGGAAAGCCATATCGGCTGGTACCACAACGTAATGACCCTGGTCCACGACTGGTATCAGATCCAGGCTGCCGCCATTGACCCCCGCGCCCGCGCCTTCAAATACAGCGACGAGCTCATGGGAGACCTCATCCGCTTTGTCTCTTCCCACGAGGTGGGCCACACCCTGGGCCTGCGCCACAACAAAGGTTCATCCAGCTTCACTCCCGTCGAGAAGCTCCGTGACAAGGCTTGGGTGGAGGAGCACGGCCACACCGTGTCCATCATGGACTATGCCCGTTTCAACTACGTGGCCCAGCCGGAAGACAACATCTCCAAGGAAGGGATCTACCCCCGCATCAACACCTACGACAAGTGGGCCATCGAGTACGGTTACAAACCCACTTACCTGCCCACTCCCAAGGAAGACCACCTGTACTGGAACAAGGTCATCATAGACCGTCTCAATGCAGACCCTACCCTGTGGTTCGGCGGTGAAGGCTACGACCAGGACCCCCGTGCCCAGAGCGAAGACCTGGGTGACGACGCCGTGGCTGCCGGCAACTACGGTATCCGGAATCTCCAGCGCATCATCGGCCAGCTGCCTGAGTGGAATGCCGAGGAAGGCAATATGTACACCAACCTCAAGCGCATGTACGAGGCCCTGGTGGGCCAGTACAACCGCTACATGGGCCACGTGGCCATGTCCATTGGCGGCCGTTTCGTGACCAACCTGAGCATAGAAATGGAAGGCAACAAGTATGCCCCTGTGCCCAAGGCCCAGCAGAAGAACGCCCTTGTCTTCCTTAACCAGAGGGTGTTCACCCGTCCTTCCTGGCTGGTGGAGCAGCCCTACATCTTCAACCTCACGGACACCCCGGACACCTACCTGTATCCGCTCATCAACAACGTGGTAAGCGCTTCCAGCCTGCTCAACCTGGCCCGCCTGGACCGCATGGACCAGTTTGCCAGGGCCGATGCAAGCAACTACGCTCCCGAGGAGTACATGGCCGACCTGCACCAGATGGTATTCACGGAGTTGGAGAAGGGAGGCAAGGTGGACAGCTACCGCCGTTACCTCCAGAACCGCTTTGTGACCACGGCCTTGGAAGTGGTGAAGGCAGACCGTTCCAAGACTTCTCCCAGCCGCGCCCTGGTGATGGGTGAGCTCATTACCATCCAGAAGAAGGCCGCCAAGGCCAAAAGCTCCGATGCCGCCACTGCCGCCCACTGGCAGGCCATCGCCCAGGAGATAACCAACGCTTTAGACTAAGAGTCTGTTTTGAAATGATTGATATTTTTATTTATAGTTTATTTTTGTGGAAATTTTTCTTGAAAATTTTTGGCCATAGGGGTTCCTATGGGT
>CAJOLS010000022.1 GCA_905235535.1 uncultured Bacteroidales bacterium | reverse complement strand
TATCAAGGGCTTGCTAATTTTTACGAAAAAATTCTGCGGAATTTAGGTTTACCAAAAAGAAACATAAAGAATTTATTGAATCATTTCAAAACAGACTCTAAGAGCTTTTCGAAAAATAGCGGATTTTTTTGTATCTTTGTAGGTTAGTTAGAAAAATGTAAAAAACAAACTTATATGTTATTCCATCTTCTTCAAACAGACGCCCTGGGCGCTCTTGCCGAGCAAATTAACCAGGAGGCGGAAACGGTGGCCCAGCCCACGGAAATGAGCACCAGCCTGTGGTCCATGTTCAACATGGGCGGTCCCCTGATGTGGGTGCTGCTGGCCCTCAGTTTCCTGGCCATTTACCTGATAGGCCGCAAATGGTGGATGATCAAGAACGCTTCCAAGATTGACCCCCACTTCATGCAGGACATCCGTGACTACATGAACGAAGGAAAAACCAAGAGCGCCATCACCCTCTGCGGCAAGTATGACAACCCCGTAGCCCGCATGGTAGAGACCGGCATCCACCGTCTGGGCCGACCCATGTCGGATATCCAGAACGCCATCGAAAACTGCGGCAACGTAGAGGTGGCCCGCCTGGAAAAGGGACTCCCGCTGCTGGCTTCCATCGCCGGAGGCGCACCCATGATTGGTTTCCTGGGCACCGTGATGGGTATGGTGAAGGCCTTCTTCAACATGTCCAAGGCCGGCAACAACATTGACATCACCCTCCTGAGCGACGGTATCTACACCGCCATGCTCACCACCGTGGGCGGCCTCATCGTGGGCATCATCGCCTACTTCGGATACAACTGGCTCACCTCCCAGATTTCCGACCTGGTGTACAAGATGGAAAGCTCCACCCTGGAGTTCATCGACATCGTGCTCAACGAACCCGGAGAACAGGAATAAGCTATGGCGCTTAAAAGAAATACCAAAGTTGACGCGCAGTTCTCGGTGTCCAGCATGACGGACATCGTGTTCCTGCTGCTGATCTTCTTCCTGGTAACCTCTACGCTCATCAACCCCAACGCCCTCAAGCTCATGCTGCCCAAATCCACGGGCCAGGTGAGCGCCAAGGCCACGGTGAGCGTGAGCATCAAGGACTGGGGCAACGATACCTACACCTACCACGTGAACGGGGACAAGGCTCCCGCCAGCTACGAGCAGGTGGAGGACCAACTTATCGGCCTCCTTTCCCAGGAAGAAGACCCCACCTTCTCCATCTACAGCGACCAGAGCGTCCCCGTGGGAGAAGTGGTACAGATTATGAACATTGCCAAACGGAACCATTACAAGGTAATCCTGGCAACCCAACCAGAATAGCATGCAGCCCTTCCAGCGAAGCAGACTCAAAAGAGAAAAGGACTCCAACGTAACCGGCCTGGTGGTTACGCTGGTTTTCCATGCTTTGCTGGCGGTGGTACTCCTGAGCAGCAGCCTCACCTACCTGGATCCCCCGCCGCCGGAGAGAACCTCGCTCCTCATTGAGTTTGAGGTGGAGCAGGAACAGGTAAAGCCCACGCCCACCCGGACGGGCCGGCAGCCCCAGGCAGAGAATGTGGACGTAAGCAAGCCCGTGGAGCTGGTGCAAAAGGCCGAATCCCCCTATGTGAACGACCGCCCCAACACCACCCCGGAAACCGTTCCGGACACCCACGGAGACGTGGAAGTTCCTGCACCGGAACCGGAAGAGCCCAAACTGGACCCCCGGGCCTCGTTCCCGGGCATGGCCAAGAAAGATGACAAAGCCACCGCGCCGCACAGCGCCACCGAGGCTTCCCAGGGCTTCAAGCCCGGCCAGCCGGACGGCAACACCCCCGAAGGAAAGACGGAAGGAACGGCCAACGCCCACGTACAGGGCCGAAGCGTGCTGGGCTCCCTGCCCAAGCCGTCCTACACCTCCCAGGTGGAAGGCACTGTGGTAGTACAAGTAAAAGTGGACCAGTATGGCACCGTGACGGAAGCCATCCCGGGCGCGGAAGGCACTACGGTAACGGACAAAACCCTGTGGAATGCCGCCCGCAGCGCCGCCCTCAAAGCCCACTTCAACCAAAGCGCGAACGCTCCGGCCCTGCAAACCGGAACCATCACGTATATCTTCAAACTGAAATAAACAGATTCTTCACTTCGTTCAGAATGACAAGCAAGATAACATATTACCGACGTGAGTCGAAATATTAGTAGTGTATTATGGAAGACAGCAAAAAAGGTACGAGAAAACGCATCGTACGCCGGCCTTCTGAAGGCCATGCAGAAAAAGTAGATTACAGCACCAGCCGCAGCTTTGACTCGGAGGAACGCCCCCGCCGCGCTTATGGCGCAGGCCGTCCCCAGCACAGTGACAACCGCGGTCCCCGTCCCGACGGAGAGCGCCGCAGCTACGGCCCCCGTCCCGACGGCGAACACCGCAGCAGCTACGGCAGCAGGCCCCACAGCGACAGGCCCTATGGTGAAAGGCCGCACAGCGACAGGCCGCACAGTGACCGTCCCCGCACCGATAAGCCGTATGGAGAAGAGCGTCCCCGCCGCAGCGGTTACGGCAAGCCTTCTTTCGCCCGCAAGCCCTTTGCCAAACGCAGCCAGGCCGATGAAGGCATGAAAGCCATGCTTTCCCGCAAACCCCAGGTGAACGGCCGCTACGGCGACGACGACACCGCCCCCACCGAAATCCAGGAGGTAGTGCGTCTGAACAAGTTCATCGCCAATTCCGGCGTGTGCTCCCGCCGCGAGGCCGATACCCTCATCCAGAGCGGTGTGGTCACCGTGAACGGAGAGGTCGTCACCGAACTGGGCGTCAAAGTGAACATCCTCACGGATGACGTCCGTTTCAACGGCCAGCGCCTCAAGGGAGAAGAGAAAGTTTACATCGTGATGAACAAGCCCAAGGGCTATGTGACCACCGCCAGTGACCCTCACGCCGAAAAGACCGTGATGGACCTGCTGAAGGGCTGCCCCACCCGCGTATTCCCGGTGGGCCGCCTGGACAAGAACACCACCGGCGTGCTCATGTTCACCAATGACGGGGAAATGGCCGAGCGCCTCACCCACCCGTCCTACAACAAGAAAAAGATTTACCAGGTGGTGCTGGACGCCCCCCTCACCGAGGAAGACCAGCAGAAGATTCTCGCCGGTATAGAGCTGAGCGACGGCGTGGTATCGGCCGATGAACTGGAATTCATAGACGCCCACGACCACCGTCAGCTGGGCATCGAAATCCACTCCGGCAAGAACCGCATCGTGCGCCGCATCTTCGAAAGCCTGGGCTATGAGGTGCGTGCCCTGGACCGCGTGTACTTCGCCGGCCTCACCAAGAAAGGCCTCAAGAAGAGCGACTGGCGCTACCTCACGGAAGGTGAAGTAAACATCCTCAAGATGGGAGCATACGTATAATGGCACACAGAGCAGGTTTTGTCAATATCATCGGCAACCCCAACGTGGGCAAATCCACGCTGATGAACGCCCTGGTGGGGGAAAAGCTGTCCATCGTGACGGCCAAGGCCCAGACTACCCGGCACCGCATCATGGGCATCGTGAGCGGAGAAGACTACCAGATAGTCTATTCCGACACCCCCGGCATCCTCAAGCCCAACTACAGGCTTCAGGAGAATATGCTTGCCTTCGTGAACACCGCCATAGGGGATGCCGATATCATCCTTTACGTCACGGACACCGTGGAGAAGGGGGACAAGAACGAAGCCTACATTGAGAAGCTCCGCAAGGTGGAGTGCCCCGTGGTGCTGGTGATCAACAAGATTGACATCTCCTCCCAGGAGAAGGTGGTGGAGCTGATGAACTGGTGGCACGAGCAGCTGCCCGCGGCAGAGATTATCCCGGCATCGGCCCAGGAAAAATTCAATCTGGAGAGCATTCTGGAGGCGGTTTCCAGCCGCCTTCCGGAGGCCCCTGCCTGGTTTGACAAAGACCAGTTCACAGACAAGAACCTGCGCTTTTTTGCCTCGGAGATTATCCGCGAAAAGATTTTCCTCAACTACAGCGAGGAAATCCCGTACAGCTGCCAGGTGGAGATTGAGGAATTCCACGAGGGAGAGGAGCGCTACGAAATAAGCGCCGTCATCTATGTGATGAGGGATTCCCAGAAGGGCATCCTCATCGGCAAGGGCGGTTCCATGCTCAAAAAAGTGGGCACCGAAGCCCGCATGGAGATGGAAGATTTCTTCCAGAAAAAGGTATTTTTGAGTACATTTGTGAAAGTGGATCCCGACTGGAGGGAGAACCGCAAGGAGCTCCGCCGCTTCGGTTACGAGTTTTAACGAGTGTCCACGAGGTTTTACAATTGTCATTCTGAGCGAAGCGAAGAATCTAAAAAAGGATTGATATATGGCGGAAGATTGGGAAGAGATTGAAGGTCAGGAAGAAGAGTTGGGCGAAGACGCTGTTGCCACCGGGAAGTTTGACAAACTCCTCACCAGCGACAGCCGGAAGTTCAAGCTCTCCGGCATGTTCAAGGAATGGTACCTGGACTATGCGTCCTATACCATCCTGGACCGTGCTGTGCCCCATATTGTAGATGGATTCAAGCCGGTCCAGCGCCGTGTGCTGCACACCATGTTCACCATGGACGACGGCCGGTACACCAAGGTGGCCAACATCGTGGGACAGGCCATGCAGTACCATCCGCACGGAGACGCTTCCATCCTGGGCGCCCTGGTTACGCTGGGGCAGAAAGGCCTTCTCATCGACTGCCAGGGTAACTGGGGCAACATCCTCACCGGAGACTCCAACGCCGCGCCGCGTTACATCGAAGCCCGCCTGTCCAAGTTTGCCAAGGAAGTGGTCTTCGACCCCAAGGTAACCCCCTGGATGACTTCCTATGACGGCCGCAACCAGGAACCCACGGAACTGCCCGTGCGCTTCCCGCTGCTGCTGGCCCAGGGCACGGAAGGCATTGCCGCCGGCCTTAGTTCCAAAATCCTGCCCCACAACTTCAACGAACTGCTGGATGCGTCCATCGCCATCCTGAAAGGAGAGCCCTACACCCTGCTTCCGGACTTCCCTACCGGCGGCATCGCAGACTGCTCCAAATACAACCAGGGCAAGCGCGGCGGCATGGTGAAGGTGCGCGCCCGCATCAACAAGGTGGACAAATCCACCGTCACCATCACGGAAATCCCCTACGGAAAAACCTCCCAGGGCATCATAGATTCCATCATCAAGGCCAAGGAGAAGAAGAAAATCAATATCAAGAAGATAGACGATATGACCACCGACAAGGTGGAGATTATCATCCATCTTCCGGCCGATGTTTCCCCGGACAAGACCATTGACGCCCTCTACGCCTTCACCGAGTGCGAAACCAAGATAGCGCCCAACGCCTGCGTCATCCGGGAAAACAAGCCAGCCTTCCTCACGGTGAACGAAATCCTGGAATACGACACCTACCATACGAGGGACATCCTGAAGGCCGAACTGGAGGTAAAACTCTCCGAGTTGGAGAACGACTGGCACTATAGCTCCCTGGAGCGCATCTTCTTCGAAAACCGCATCTACAAGGTGCTGGAAATGAACCAGAAAACATGGGAAGAGCAGCTGGAGGACATCCTGAGCCAGATGAAGCAGTACCAGGACCTTCTGCGCCGTCCCATCGTGATGGAAGACATCAACCGCCTGGTGGAAAAACCCGTGCGCAAGATTTCCAAGTTTGACACCAAGGCCCTGGACGAGAAGATTTACGCCCTGGAAGACCAGATGAAGGAAGTGAAGGACCACCTGGAACACATCACGGAATTCACCATCGACTGGTTCCGCAGCCTCAAGAAGAAATACGGCAAGGCCTGGCCCCGCCTCACGGAAATCTCCTCCCTGGAGAACATTACCGTCACCAAGGTGGTTTCCAACAATGCCAAACTGTATGCCAACCTGGCCGAAGGCTTCGTGGGCATCGGCCTCAAGAGGGACGACGGCGGAGAATTCATAGGAGACTGCTCGGACCTGAGCGAGATCATCGTCATCGGCCGGGACGGAAAATACCGCGTCACCAAGGTGTCCGACAAGGCCTTCTTCGGGAAGGACCTCCTGTATGCCGGCGTCTTCAACCGCTCCGACGAGCGCACCATCTATAACGTAATCTATCGCGAGGGCAAGGGCCCCGCCCACTATTCCAAACGCTTCAATATCACCTCTGTAACCCGCGACAAAGAGTACGATATCACCACCGGGGCACCGGAATCAAAGATTCTCTGGTTCACCGTGAACCACAACGGAGAAGCGGAGACGGTAAGGATTAACCTCCGTCCCAAGAAGGGTCTCAAGAAAACCCAGCTGGAATGGGATTTCGCGGGCCTCGCCATCAAGGGACGCAGCTCCCGCGGCAACCTGGTCACCAAGAACGCCATCGCCAAAATCCAGCTCAAGTCCAAGGGCATCACCACCCTGGAGGGCAAGGACATCTGGTACGACCCGGACATCCAGCGCCTCAACGAGGAAGGCCGCGGACAGCACCTGGGCAAATTCGCCGGAGAAGACAAGGTACTGGCCATCTTTGCCGACGGCAGCTACTATACCACCTCCTACGACCTGGTGAACAAGTACCAGGGAGACGTGGTGCGCATAGAAAAACTGGATCCCGCCCGCGTGTACACCGTCCTTTACTGGGACAACGCCGCCAAGGCGCATTACGTCAAGCGCTTCAGCTTCCCCGAAAGCAACAACTCGCCCGTCCTGTTCATCTCCGACGCCAAAGGCTCCAGGATGGTGGACCTTTCGGCCGACAAGCACCCGCAGATTCTCCTCACCTTCGGCGGAAAATACGAACACAGGGAGGCGGAGACGGTGGATGCCGAAGAATTCATCGCCAAGAAGGGCCTCACCGCCAAGGGCAAAAAGTGCTCCCCGTACGACCTGAAGAAGGTGGAATTCGGAGAGCCGCTGGTAAAGCCGGAAGACGAGGAAGAGGTGGCCGAGGCCATCTCCGAAGAGCCTATGGACGTGGACCTGGAGGCCGAAGACTTCTCCGATGATATCCCGGTTACGGGGATTGAGCAGACCGGCCAGTCCTCCGAGCTCCTCAAAGGCCCCGACTCCCCCGACGACGCCGTCGATCTGGGAGACTGGGAACCCACCCTGTTCTAGTATGTTAATTACCCTCACAGGCTTCATGGGAAGCGGGAAAACCACCGTCGGCCGCATAGTGGCCGACGCGCTGGGGTGTCCCTTCATGGATTTGGATGACATGGTCGTAAAAAAGGCGGGGCGCTCCATTCCCGCCATCTTTGAGGCCGATGGGGAAAAGGGCTTCCGCCGCCTGGAGAAGCAGGCGCTGGAGCAGACGGTGGCAAAATATGCGGAAAGTACGGCCATCCTGGCCCTTGGCGGAGGAACCGTTACCGTACCGGGCGCTATCGGCCTTTTACAGGAAAAAACCCTCTGCATCTATCTGCAGGCCGATGAGGAAACCCTCCGCGGCAACCTGGAAGGGAAAAAGGACGGGCGTCCCCTGGCCGGAGAGGGCTGGGAGCAGCGTCTGGCAGAGCGCCTGCCGCTGTACGAAAGGGCCGCGCACGTGACCATCGGCACCATCGGCCTTACTCCTGAAGAGATTGCCGACGAAATCATAATTTCCTGCTTGTAATATTTCATCAGATTCCTTATCTTTGTAAGACGGCCCTTTATTGGGCAGGCTTTACTATGGGAATTTCTGAACGTCAATGGAGTTTAATCCCGGCCGCAGATCCTGAAAAGGCTTCGCAGCTGGCGGCCGAACTGGGCATAGACCGGGTCCTGGCAGACCTTCTGGTCCAGCGTGGCGTAGAGACGTTCGAACAGGCCCGCAGTTTCTTCCGCCCCCGCCTGGAAGACCTCCACGACCCCTTCCTCATGCAGGATATGGACAAGGCCGTGGAACGCCTGCACCAGGCCATCGTGGGAGGAGAGAAAATCCTTGTTTACGGAGACTATGATGTAGATGGCACCACGGCTGTGGCCCAGATGTTCTCCTTTATCCGTCACTTTACCCAGAAGGTGGATTTCTACATCCCGGACCGCTACGATGAAGGTTACGGCCTCTCCTACAAGGCCCTGGACTGGGCCGGGGACAACGGAGTGGGCCTGGTGATTACCCTGGACTGCGGCATCAAGGCCATTGACAAAGTGGAGTATGCCCGCGCCAAGGGCATCGAAGTCATCGTCTGCGACCACCACCTCCCCGAGGACTCCCTTCCGGCCGCAGTGGCCATCCTGGACCCCAAAAGGGAAGACTGCCACTACCCCTTTGACGACCTTTGCGGCTGCGGCGTGGGCTTCAAACTGGCCCAGGGCTATGTGCAGAAATACGGGCTGGAGTTCTCCTTCCTGGAGCCCCTGCTGGATTTGCAGGTGGTCTCCATCGCTTCGGACCTGGTTTCCATGACGGGAGAAAACCGCATCCTGGCCCACTACGGTCTCAAGCGCCTGAACGAGAACCCCCGCAAGGGCCTGCTGGCCATGATCAACCTGGCCAAGCTGGAGCCCGGGCACATTACCATAGACGACATTGTCTTCAAGATAGGCCCCCGCATCAACGCCGCAGGCCGGATGGAAAGCGGCCGCCTGGCCGTGGAACTGCTCACCGCCACCGACGACCGCACGGCCTTCCGCATAGGAGAACAAATCAACGACAACAACAACGAGCGCAAATCAATAGACCGGGAAATAACCCAGGAAGCCCTGGACATGGTACAGAACGGCCACGCCCTGGCCACGGAGAACGTGACCATTGTGTACAACCCCACCTGGAACAAGGGTGTGGTGGGCATTGTGGCCTCCCGCCTGGTAGAGGCTTTCTACAAGCCCACAGTGGTGCTCACCAAGAGCAACGGTTTTGTTACCGGCAGTGCCCGCAGCGTGCAGGGATTCGACCTTTATGCCTCCATCGAAAGCTGTTCAGACCTCCTGGAAAACTTCGGCGGCCATGTGTATGCCGCCGGCCTCACCATGAAGGAGGAGAACCTGGAGGAATTCTGCCGCCGCATGGACAGTTTTGTCTCCGGCAACATCACCCGGGAGGAACTTACCCCCGTGGTGGAAATAGACGCCAAACTGGACTTCTCCCAGATTACGCCCAAGTTCACCCGTCTCCTGAAACAGTTCCAGCCTTTCGGCCCGGGCAACAACAATCCCGTTTTCCTCACGGAAGACGTGTACGACGCCGGCAACGGCCGAAAAGTGGGCGCCGGCGGCCTGCACCTCAAGCTGGATTTGATGCAGGAATCCCAGCCTTACCGGCAGATTGCCGCCATCGGCTTCAATATGGCCGAATACTTCGACCACATCAAGGCCGGCAACCCCATTGACATCTGCTATTCCATTGTAGAGAATTTCTACCGCGGTTCTTCCACCGTCCAGCTCCGTCTCAAGGATATCCGCGAGAGGGACGAACTCATTTAACCCCGCCATGAAAATCATCCTTGCCCCGGATTCGTTCAAGGAATGTCTTACGGCAACGCAGGTGGCTCAGGCCATGGCGCTGGCCGTGAAAGAGGCATGCCCATCGGCCGATGTGGTCCTCCTGCCCCTGGCCGATGGTGGAGAGGGTACGCTGGAGGTGCTGGCCCGGGCAATGGAAGCGCGCCTTTGCGAGGCCACGGTTTCAGACCCGCTGGGCCGTCCTGTCCGGGCAAAGTACGGTGTTGCCGGGAAAACGGCCATCCTGGAGGTGGCCCAGGCGTGCGGGCTTTCACTGCTGAGGCCTTGGGAGCGCAATCCGCTCGTTGCCTCCAGCCTGGGCGTGGGGGAACTGCTGATGGCGGCGTATGACAATGGCTGCCGGCATTTTCTCATCGGCCTTGGCGGCAGTGCCATCTGCGACGGCGGCGCCGGTATGATGAGCGTTCCCGGCATCAAGGACCTGTCCGGTATTTCCATGGTACTCCTTTGCGACGTGAACGCTCCCTTTGTGGGCCCCAACGGCACCACGCGGGTGTTTGCGCCGCAGAAAGGAGCCTCGCCGGAAGACGTGGAGGTGCTGGAGGAACGCATGGTCCGGCGGGCGGCCCTCATCCGGGAAGAAACCGCAGTGGACGTGTCCCACCTTCCCGGGGCAGGGGCGGCCGGCGGCCTGGGAGGAGCCTTTATGGCTTATTTTGGCGCCGGCAGGGTTTCCGGCATACAAAAGGTACTGGACCTGTGCCACTTCTCCGAAGTGGCTCATGGTGCCAGCCTCATCATTACCGGAGAAGGCCGCTCCGATGCCCAGACCCTTATGGGAAAAGCCCCTTTCGGTGTACTTCAAAACGCAAAAGGAACACCAGTAGCCCTCCTTTCCGGCCAAATCGAAGACCGCGAGGCCCTGGTAGCGGCCGGCTTCCATCCCGTGGTGGAAGTATCGCCCCGTAACCTGCCCCTTCGCGAGGCCCTGCAAAAAAAGACCGCCATAGAGAATCTCCGGGCGGCTGTAAAATCCTTGTTCTAACCCATCAGGTACTTGCCCACGCGGGGGATGCGCTGAAGAAGGACGGCGACAAGGCCCACCACCACAAAGCTACAGAGGGCCGTTCCCAGGATTTGGACCGGGGTGGTCCAGACGCCCAGCACGCCGTCGGGGCCCAGGCCCAGAGAGGTGCGGAACCAACCGGAAAACGGCACCAGCGCCAGCATATGGATGAGGTACATGCCATATCCCGCCTTGGAGAGGGGAAGGATGAGGTGGCGGTAGAAGGGAGATTCTTCGCTACGCTCAGAATGACAGGACCGACGCTCAGAAGAACATCGCCAGCGGAAGATGAGGGTGAGGCCCAGGGCCGTGCAGAGGACAAAAAGGCTGCAGAAGGTGATGGGCACTTCCCAGGCCACGGCAACGGACAGGTCTCCCGCTAAGGGGAAGGACTCGCCGGTTTCGGAGAAACGCTTCAGCAGGCCGAAAACAATCATGGTAAAGCCCAGCAGGAACAGGATAAGCCCCTGTGTGGCTTTCTGCCGGGTATTGGGAATGAAACGCTTGATATACAGGCCAAAAAGCATATAGCCCACAAATCCGCTCACATAGTAAAACGTGCCGAAAGGGTTCCAGGAGGCCTCTCCCCACAGCGGGAACAGGGCGGCTGCGGGCAGGCCGTCCGCCGCCTGGACAAGCGGGGCCTGCCCGCCGCTGCCCAGCTCCCGGACAAACGGAATCAGAAGCGTGAAGAGCCAGATGCCCAGATAGATGGACAGCTCCTTCTTGGACACTTTCTCCGCCCAGGGAGAAAGCACCGGCATAATGAGGTAAATGCCCACCAGCATATACACAAACCACAGGTGGCCGGCCGCATAGTTGAAGTTGAACAGGAGGCCTTTCAAGTTGTGGACAGGCTCTCCCCACACCAGGGCATAGACCAGCGTCCAGATGGCCATGGGAATGAGGATACGCACGGCACGGCGCTTGAAAAACTCTCCGGCAGAATAATGCAGAGGGAACTGCAGATAGGCCGATGCCATCAGGAAAACCGGCACGCAGCAGCGGCACAGGCCTTCGAAAAGGGCCACCCAGAACGCATCCGTAGCCGAAAGGATAAGGCCTCCGTCCCCTCCCAGATAGAAGGGCTCGGTGCTGTGGATGACCATCACCATAAAGCAGGCCGTCACCCGCAGGAAATCCAGCCAGATTTCTCGTTTCATAACAAATAGCTTACTTCTTTGAATCGGTAATAACAGTCTCCCCCGTCCAGGTTGCGGATGTGCAGGCGGCCGTCGGGTTCAACACCCTCAATGACGCCCTGATACTCCCGGTCTGTGAGGAGGTCGTGGTAACGGGCCGGAACGCCCTTGCGGTAAAGCCGCTCCGAATAGGCGGCAAACAGTTCCTCCGACAAAAGCCGGGGCAGGAGCCTGTCAAATATGCCCAGGAAGTCTTCCAGGGCCTCCTCCAACCCATATTCCCCGCCGCTACACAAGGCAAGGGAAGTAGCGTTGGCCAGCTGAGGAAACTCTTTCTGATTAACATTGATGCCTATGCCGATGACCGAAGCCAGCAGCTTCCCGTCGGGGCCCAGGGTGTTCTCCAGCAGCATGCCACAGATCTTGCGGCCCCTCACATAGATATCGTTGGGCCATTTGATATCGGCCGTCACCCCTTTTGCCTCCAGGAAGGAAGCCACGGCAACGGAAGTGAGATAATTGAGGCGTATGGCCTCCGGGGCCGACAGGGGAAGATTCTTAAGGACGATGGAAAAAGTGAGGTTCTTGCCGGGTTCCGTGAACCAGGTGTTCCCCCGCTGCCCCCGGCCCGCCGTCTGCTTCCGGGCCGCCAGCACGGTGCCGCCCTCCAGCTCCGGCAAAAGGCGCAACGCCTCGGAGTTGGTGGAGTCGATGGTATCCAGCCAGACCGTTTTCATTTCAGGGAAAGATTCCTATGCCCTCCTCCGGGAAATCCCCTCCGGGCTCATTGAACGGCTGCAGGAAGGGGTTGTGCATGCCTTCCTGGGCAATGCCGGTGGGGTGCCCGTGGCCGGGAATCACATCGGTATCCCCGGGCAGGGTGAGCAGTTTTTCCTGAATGGAGCGCATGAGCACGTCGTGTCTCCTCCGCCCAGGTCCGTCCGGCCTATGCTGCCCGCAAACAACGTGTCTCCGCTGAGCAGGAGCTTGTCATCGGCCGAATAATAGCACACACCGCCAGGGGTATGGCCCGGAGTATGGATTACTTTCCAGGCCGCTCCGCCGGTGGTGAGGACATCGCCGTCGGCAATGTCCGTGGTGGCAATGTTGTGCCGGAACACCTTGAAACTCTGCATCCCCTTGAAGACGGAGGCGCCGTCGGAGAGGATGCCCTTGTCGGCCGGATGCATGTACACCGGAACGGGATAAATGTCCAGCAGGTTTTCCACGCCCCAGACATGGTCGAAATGACCGTGGGTAAGGAGGATGGCGTCCGGGGTGAGACCCTGTTTCCGGAAGAAAGCGACCAGCTCCTGAAGGCCGTCTTGGGAGGACATGCCGGGGTCTGCCACCGTGCAGGCCTTCTGGCCGTCGGCCCAAAGCACCACGCAATTGGTGCCCAGCGGGTTGAAAGTAAATATGCGGGAATGAAGCATAACAGTCTTGGGGTTATCTTTGCAAATTTAGTAACTTTTTACCAACTTTGTAAAATTAAGGGACGTTTAGGATGCACATTGGAATAGCCGGAAATATTGGTAGCGGAAAAACCACCCTCACCACCCTCTTGGCCCGCCATTACGGCTGGACACCCAAGTTCGAATCCGTTACCTGCAACCCCTATCTGGCAGACTATTATGCCGATATCAAAAGGTGGTCCTTCGCCCTGGAAATGTACTTTTTGCAGCAGCGCCTGCACGATGTCCTGGAAATCTCCAAGTCCAAGGACATCATTATCCAGGACCGCACCCTGTTTGAGGGCGTCCACATCTTCGTGGCCAACAACTACGCCCAGGGAAACCTTTCGGAAAGGGATTACAACACCTATATGGACACCTTCAACGTGATGATGGAAGTGGTGAAGGAGCCGGACCTCATGATTTACCTCAAAAGCAGCATTCCCCACCTGGTGTCCCAGATCCAGAAACGCGGCAGGGACTACGAGCAGTCCATTTCCATAGACTATCTCTCCGGCCTCAACGAGCGGTACGAAAAATGGATTAACACCTACAAGGGCCGCCTCATCACCATAGACGCAGACACCCTGGACTTCCTGAACCGGGAAGAGGACTTTGCCCTCATCACGGACAAGATAGACGCAGAACTGTACGGATTATTTTAAATTCACCCTATATGCATATAGCCATCGCAGGTAATATCGGCAGTGGAAAAACCACCTTGACCAAAATGCTGGCCGCCCACTACGGCTGGACACCCAAGTTTGAATCCGTGGATTTCAATCCCTACCTGGCCGATTTCTATGAAGACATGGAGCGCTGGAGCTTCAACCTCCAGATCTACTTCCTGAACAAACGGTTCCAGGACGTGGTGGAAATCTCCAGGCACCAGGAAGTCATTATCCAGGACCGCACCATCTACGAGGACGCCCGCATCTTCGCCCCCAACCTGCACGCCATGGGACTCATGTCCACCCGGGATTTCGAGAACTATTCAGACCTGTTCGACCTCATGATGTCCTTGGTGAACCCGCCGGACCTTCTCATTTACCTCAGAAGCTCCATCCCCAACCTCATCGCCCAAATCCAGAAACGCGGCCGCGAGTACGAGCGTTCCATCCGCATAGACTACATCACGGGCCTGAACCAGCGCTACGAAGACTGGATCAAGGGCTACAAGTCCCGCCTCCTGATCATAGACGTGGACAACATCAAATTTGAAAACAAGCCGGAAGACTTCCAGCAGATTACCGACAAGATAGACGCGGAGCTGTACGGTCTCTTCCCCACCGAATAATATACCTAATCAACCATGTCAGAAAGAATTACCATCATTGACTTCGTAGAGAAGTATTCCCATCAATACGAGAACCACCCCTACCTTCGCGAGAAGGTGGGAGGAAGCTGGAAAGTGATTACCCAGGGCCAGACCCGCGAGGAAGCCTACCGCATCGGCGCCGGCCTCATGTCCCTGGGCCTGAAGAAGGGAGACAAGATCGCCCTCCTTTCCGAGAGCCGCGCCATGTGGATCCTGGCCGAGCTGGGAGCCCTGTACGCCGGTGCAACGGACGTGCCCCTGTCTGTGAACCTGGGAGAGGGGAAGGACCTCATCTTCCGCATCAACCACTCGGAGGCCAAGTGGATCCTGGTCTCCGGCAACCACCTGCCCAAAATCCGCGCCATCCTTTCCGAGTGCCCCAACGTGGAAAAAGTCATTGTCTTTGACGACGTGGCCTTCGACTACGACAAACTGGAAGCCAAGGAAATCCGCATGAGCGAAATCCAGAAGATGGGAGACGAGTTCCTGGCCGCCCACAAGGCCGATTTCGAAGCCCGCTACCAATCCATAGGCCCGGACGATTATGCCAATATCTCCTATACTTCCGGCACCACGGCAGACCCTAAGGGCATCCTCCTCACCCACCGCAACTACACGGCCAACGTGGAGCAGGGCAACTCTGTCATCACCATCGGGGAAGGCGACGTGATGCTCATCATCCTTCCGCTGGACCACTGCTTCGCCCATGTGGCCGGCATGTACACCATGATGATTTACGGCGGTTCCATCGCCTTTGTGCCCATCGGCAAGAATGCCATGGCCACCCTGCGCAACATTCCCACGGCCATTTCCGAGGTGCGTCCGCACGTGATGCTCTCCGTCCCGGCCCTGGCCCGCAATTTCAAGAAAAACATAGAAAGCGGCATCAAGAATAAGGGCGCCACCACGGAAAAGCTCTTCAACTTTGCCTTGAACAACGCCATCAAATACAACAAGGAATACTACAACCGCGGCACGGGCGGCACCTTCTGGCGCAAGCCCCTGATGAACCTTTTCGACAAAATCCTCTTCTCCAAGGTGAGGGAGAATTTCGGCGGCCGCATGAAGTTCTTCGTGGGCGGCGGCGCCCTGTTGGACATTGAGCTGCAGCGCTTTTTCTGCGCCGTGGGCATGCCCATGTTCCAGGGATACGGCCTCACCGAGGCAACGCCCATCATCTGCGCCAACTCCACCGGGCATGCCCGTTTCGGCTCCAGCGGCCGCATCGTGAAGCCCATGGACTGCGTCATCCTGGATGCCGAAGGCAAGGAAGTGCCCCACGGCACCCGCGGGGAAATCGTAATCCGGGGAGAAAACGTTATGGCCGGCTATTGGAAGAATCCCAAGGCCACGGCCGATACCGTCATTGACGGCTGGCTTCACACCGGAGACATGGGCTACATCTGCCCCGAAGACCCGGATTTCCTCTATGTAGTGGGCCGCTTCAAGAGCCTCCTCATCTCTTCCGACGGCGAAAAGTACTCCCCCGAAGGCTTCGAGGACAGCATCACCGAAACCTCCAAGTGGGTGAACGCCTGCGTGCTGCACAACAACCAGAAGCCCTTCTGCGTGGCCCTCTTCGTCCCGGACAAGACCGCCCTCACGGAAGCTGCCCAGAAGCACGGACTGGACCCTGCCAGCCAGGAGGGCAAGAACTTTATGCTGGATCTGATCCAGGCCGATGTGGACGCCTACAAGAAAGGCGGCAAGTACGAAGGCATGTTCCCGGAGCGCTGGCTCCCTTCGGCCATCGGCCTTTGCGACGAAGAATTCACCATCGCCAACAAGATGATGAACTCTACCATGAAGATTGTCCGCGGCAAGGTGGAAGAGCACTATGCCGATTTGCTGGATTACCTTTACACGGCCGAAGGCAAGGACATCCACAACGCCCGCAACCTGGAAGCCCTCAAGTAAGATGACCCTCAGGACGGCCACAGAGGCGGATATTTCCGCCATCATGAAGATACTGGAAGCCGGAAGGGGCATCATGCTGGCTTCCGGCAACCTGAACCAGTGGCCGGAAGGGTATCCCACCGAAGAGATGGTGCGCCGGGACATAGGACCCGGCTATGGCAAAGTAATGGAGGAGGAGGGCCTCATGGTGGCGTACTTTGCCTGCATCCCGTCCCCGGACCCCACCTATGCCGTCATCTATGACGGAGCCTGGGAAGATGACGAAAAGCCTTACTATGTGGTTCACCGCATAGCCAGTTACCCAGAGGTACACGGGGTGTTCAAAACCATGATGGAATACCTGGACGCCCTCACGGACAACATCCGCATAGACACCCACAAGGACAATATAATCATGCAGCACAACCTGGCCAAATACGGCTTCAAGTACTGCGGAATCATCCACATCGCCTCCGGCGCAGAGCGCCTGGCCTATCAGAGAATTCGCGTATGAAAGTAGGAATTGTCGCCACCGGACACATTGCAGAAAAGGCTGCCACCACCCTGGCGGCCATAGACAACATGGAATGCCTGGCCGTAGGGTCCCGCACGCTGGAAAAGGCGCAGGCCTTCGCGGCCCGTTTCGGCATTCCGCGGGCCTATGGCTCGTATGCAGAGTTATTGGCCGACCCGGACGTCCAGCTGGTGTATGTAGCCGTTCCCCATCACATGCATTTTGAAGTGACGCGGGATGCCATCCTGGCCGGGAAACCCTGCCTGGTGGAGAAATCCTTCATGATGAACGCCACCGAGGCCGCCGCCATCCTGGCCCTGGCCCGGGAGAAGAAGGTCTTTGTGGCCGAAGCCATCTGGCCCCGCTACATGCCGGTGCTCCGGATGGGGCGTGAGCTGCTGGCATCCGGCATTATCGGGGAACCGAAGATGATAACCGCCACCCTTACTTATAATGTATCCGACAAAGAGAGGGTGCAGAAACCGGAGATGGGCGGCGGCGCCCTGCTGGATTTGGGCGTGTACGTGCTCAATTTCGTCCGCATGTACTCGGACTCTCCCATCGAGAAAATCAACACCACCTGCATCAAGGCAGAATCGGGAGTGGACGCTACGGAAGTGATTACCATGGTGCTGGCCGACGGCACCCTGGCCTCCGTGCAGGCATCGGCCTGGTGTCAGGGAGAGAACGTGGGCGTAATCGCCGGCACCACAGGTTATCTGGTGTTTGACGACCTGATTCATCCCACGCACATCCGCGTGTGCCGGAAGCGCCACATGGTGGAACAGGAAATCCCCGTTCCGCCGCACTTCAACGGCTTTGAGTATCAGTTCCTCTCCTGCAAGGAGGCCATAGAGGCCGGGCAGACAGAAGCGCCCCAGATGCCCCATGCAGAGATTCTGTACATCATGCACCTGATGGACCGTCTCCGTGCCGAATGGGGCGTCCGTTTCCCGGGAGAATAAATCTACTGCAATACCTCTTTCAGGAAGGGTCCGGTGACAGAAGCCGGATCCTTTACTATTTCCTCCGGGGTGCCCTGGGACACTATGCGGCCGCCCTTCCGGCCTCCGGCGGGACCCATGTCAAAGAGGTAGTCCACGCTCTTGAGAACATCCAGGTTGTGCTCGATGATGATGACGGTGTTACCGGCATCCACCAGGCGCTGCAGCACGCCCATCAGCACCTGGATGTCTTCAAAGTGCAGGCCGGTGGTGGGCTCGTCCAGGATGTAGAGGGTTTTTCCCGTGGAGGGGCGGGAGAGTTCGGCCGCCAGTTTCATACGCTGGCTTTCGCCGCCGGAAAGGGTGACGGCACTTTGCCCCAGCCTCACGTATCCCAGGCCAACATCCACCAGGGCCTTGAGCTTGGCGGCAATCTTGGGAACGGGCTTGAAGAATTCGTAGGCCTCGCTTACGGACATCTCCAGCACATCATTGATGTTCTTGCCCTTGTATTTGACCGCCAGCACGTCTTCCCGGTAGCGGGTGCCGCCGCATACTTCGCAGGGCACGTGGACGGAAGGCAGGAAGTTCATTTCAATGACCTTGATGCCGGCGCCCTTGCACTCCTCGCATCGGCCTCCGGGCACGTTGAAGGAGAATTTTCCGGCCTTGTAGCCGCGTACCTTGGCGTCCTGCGTTTCCTCGAAGAGGGTGCGGATGTCGCTGAAAACGGCGGTGAAGGTGGCGGGATTGGAACGGGGCGTACGGCCGATGGGGCTCTGGTCAATCTCGATGAGCTTGTCTATATTGCCTATGCCTTCTATCTCTTTGTAGGGAAGCGGTTTCTCCTTGGAGCGGTAGAACTTCTGCTTGAGGATGGGCATCAGGGTCTCGTTCACCAGGGAGCTTTTTCCGCTGCCGGAAAGGCCTGCCACGCCAATGAGGCAGCCCAGCGGGAAACTGACATCCACGCTTTTGAGGTTGTTGCCCGCAGCGCCCTTCAGGGTGAGGAAAAGGCCGTTTCCCTTGCGGCGGGAGGCCGGCACGGAGATACTGCGTTTTCCCAGCAGGTAATCCAGGGTTATGGAAGGGCCGATGACAGCGTGTTCCGCCGTTTCGGCATCCGGTTTTTTCTTTTTCAGAAGCGCCTGGAGCGGGGCGTTGAGGCAGATTTTTCCTCCGTTTTCACCGGCTCCGGGGCCCACGTCCACCAGCCAGTCGGCACTGAGCATGGTTTCCAGGTCGTGCTCTACCACCATCACGGAATTGCCCTCGTCCCGGAGGGCCTTGAGGGAGGCGATGAGCTTGCGGTTGTCTTTCTGATGCAGGCCGATGGAAGGTTCGTCCAGGATATAGAGCACGTTCACCAGCTTGGAGCCAATCTGGGTGGCCAGGCGGATGCGCTGGCTTTCCCCCCCGGAAAGGGAACCGGTGGGGCGGTCCAGGGAAAGGTAATCCAGGCCCACGTCCAGCATGAACTGCACGCGCTCCCGCAGCTCCTTGAGGATGTCCCGGGAAACATTTTGCTCCCGCTGGTTGAAGCCTTTGGGGATGGCGTCCAGCCACGCCCTCAGTTCTGTCATCTCCATGGCTGCCACTTCGGGGATGGTTTTTCCATCCACCTTGAAGCATAGGGCTTCGCTGTTCAGGCGGGTGCCGCCACAGACCGGGCATGTGATGGTATCTTCAATATTGTCCAGCACACCGCCCCAGCTTTCCATTTCCGTAAGGCTGCCCTCTCCCACGCGGAAAAGGTCTTCGGAGCCGTACACCAGAAGGCTCACAGCTTCGTCCGGCAGGGCCTCGATGGGGTCGTACAGGCTGAAATTATACTTGCGCGCAATGGCCCGGATAATGTCGAACTTGCGGTTTTCCCGCACGCGGCCCAGGGGAACGATGGCGCCGTCGGCCACACTCTTGCTGCGGTCCGGGATAATGGTGTCTATATTTACGTCCACAATGGTCCCCAGCCCCTTGCAGTGCGGGCAGTAGCCCTGCGGAGAGTTGAAGGAGAAACTGTGCGGCTGCGGCTCCTGAAGGGAAAGGCCGCTCTCCGGGTCCACCAAATGCTTGGAGAAATGGGCCAGGGCCCCGCTTTCATTGTCCAGGACAGCCAGGGAACCCTTGCCTATATTCAGCGCCCGCCCCACGGAATCCCGGATGCGGCGGTTGTCTCCCGCCTCGGGCTTCAGGCGGTCCACCACCACTTCGATGAAGTGGGGCTTGTAGCGGTCCAGGGCGTCCACCTCCTGCAGTTCGTGAATTTCCCCGTCTATGCGCACCTCCGTATAGCCTCTTTTGCGAAGCTGGTCAAACAGCTCCCGGTAGTGGCCCTTCCGGCCCCGCACCAGCGGGGAAAGGAGGTAGCACTTGCGGCCCTCATACCGGCTCATCACCAGGTCCACAATCTGCTCGTCCGTGTAGCGCACCATCTCCTTGCCGCTTTCGGGGGAGAAGGCGCGGGAGCCTTTGGCATACAGCAGGCGCAGGAAGTCGTAGATTTCCGTAATGGTGCCCACCGTGGAACGCGGATTGTTTCCGGTGGTTTTCTGTTCTATGGCTATAATGGGGCTCAAGCCGGTGATTTCTTCCACCTCCGGCTTCTCCAGGATGCCCATGAAGTGCTTGGCATAGGTGGACAGGGTGTCCATGTAGCGCCTTTGGCCCTCGGCATAAATGGTGTCGAACGCCAGCGAACTCTTGCCGCTGCCGCTGAGGCCCGTGACCACCACAAATTCCCCGCGGGGAATATCTACGCTAATGTTCTGCAGGTTGTTGGCCCGCGCACCCCTTATCTGGATGAATTCCCTCTTTGCCATAGACTACAAAGATACGAAAAAAGCCGGTTCGTACACCAAAAGGGCCGGTTTCGTGTACGGGAGGGGGAAAAGACATACCCTTCCTGAAAAACAACAGGTCAGGTTATTCAGAGTCTGTTTTGAAATGATTCAAAACAGACTCTAATTTTTCTGAATGAACTGGCCGATGCCCCAGCAGAGGGCGGCTACGGCCATGCCGTTGATGGAAGCGAAGCCCCAGTGGACCAGGTTGGCCACGACGGCACCGGCCACCACACCCACGATGGCGCTCCAGTCCACTACCTTCTCCTCCATCACCTTGCCCTTGTTCACAAAATAGTGCAGGACCAGGATGATGCCCACGGGAGGCAGGGTGGCATTGAGGATATTGAGCCAGTCGCAGAAATTCCAGTACAGCCAGATGGCAGCCAGGGTGCCGATGGTACCGGACACGAACACCATGGCTTTCTTGGGGAAGCCGAAGATGTTGGAAAGGCCCAGGCCGGCGGTGTACAGGGCGTTGTCGTTGGTGGTCCAGATGTTCAGGCCCAAGACCAGGATGGCCAGGTAGAAGAGGTTCAGGTTGAGCATCACCTCAAAAATATCGTTACCTCCCACATAGATGCTGGAAACGGCACCGAACAGGAACATGAGGCTGTTGCCCAGGAAGAAGGCCACGACGGTAATGAGGAGGCCCGCCTTGCCGTTTTTGGCAAAACGGGAGAAGTTGGGAGTGGCCGTACCGCCGGAGACGAAGCTGCCCACCACCAGGCCGGCACCGGCAATGACGCCCAGGTCCTTGGTGCCTTGGGAAAACTGCTCCACCAGCCCGGTATCCCCGTTTCGGATGGCCAGAATCATGGCTATGGTACCCAGCACGGCCACGGCAGGAACGGCAATATAACTGACAATGGTAAGGCTCCTGATGCCGTAATACGCCGTGGAAGTCATGAGGATACCGGCAATGGCTACCAGCAGATAGCTCTCCAGGGGCATATTGTCCGGCTCCACTTCCAGGCCCAGGAATTCCTTGGCTACGGGGATGGCGAACATGGCCAGGCCCACACCGAACCAGCCTGTCTGCGTGAAACTGATCATGGCGCTGGGAAGCCAGCTGCCCTTGGTTCCAAAGCTGCGGCGGGCCAGCATATCCAGCGTAAGGCCGCTTTCTGCACCAATCCAGCCCAGGGCGCCCGTGTAAGCGGCCAGGATGAGGCCGCCCAGGAAAAGGGCCCAGAGGAACTCGCTCCAGTTGAGGCCGTTGGCCAGTTGCTGGCCCACCCACATGCTGGCGCTGAAGAACGTAAAGCCCAGCATAACCATGAACATGCTCAGGTTGCTTTTGCGGCCGGCCTTGTCCACTGCCGAAGTAGTGTAATCGGCGTCGAAGATCTTGTTGCTATTCATATTGCTGTAAGTTTGTTTTTATAGCTTGGATGCGCTGCATGGCTATGCTTTCCAGGGACAGGGCGGAGGCATGCCTGAGGAGCTGCCCTTCATCGGCCCAAAGGGCAGAGAGCTTTTCCTCCTGCAAGTCCTGGAAACGGGTAACGGCCAGCCAGTCCTGGAACGGGAGGGGCTCATAGTAGCCCAGTTTCTCCCCTACCAGTTTGACCGGGTCTATCCTGTCGGCCCGGCTCCAGACCCCCTCCCAGTACTCCAGGGCTTCGTGGAAATGGACCGGAATCTCATAACGCCGGGCACCGCCGTCGTAGATGATGCACTTCTCCAGGAGGGAATAAGGATGGTCCAGGACATAGCGCCGGAACTCCGGAGCCACCACGCCGCCCTTCCAGCCGAAGTCGATGTCCGGCACATTGATGCCCGTGGCCCCCCGGTCCTCATAGACCGTAAAGATGCCTTCGTAGAAGAAACACTCAAAGCCCTCGAATTCCGGGAAAATGCGGCGGATTTCCTCGGTTTTCTTCTCCATCAGCTCTATGGCGCGGGTGCCGCCGATGGTGAAGAAGATGATTTTGCGAATGCTGCCTCCGCGGCGGCGGAAGCGGTCTATCACCTGGTCCAGGCAAAGGCGCAGCGTGTCTCCGGTGGCAATGATATCCCCGATGACGAGGGTTCTGCCACGGGTGATGCACAGTTTCTCGTACTTGATTTCCAGACCGGTGATGATATGGTCTTCAATGATGCGTTCGCAGGAAACGAAATGGATGTCGCCCACGCGGATCCCGCTGCGGAAGCAGGCTTCTTCCACGGGATAGTTGAGGCCTCCCCGAAGGATGGTGAGGATATCCATGTTTCCCCGGCCTTCCGGATACAGGTAGCGGAGAGCGGCGGCAGTGGGAGGAAGCATGCACTGGTAGGTGTCAAACCCTACCACTTCCGGGAACGCCATCAGCCGGCGGGTTCCTTCGTTACTGAGAATGTAATAACGATTGATGAACTGCCCGGACTGCAGTTCATATACATCTGTATCTTGCAACAAGCCGATGGAATGAAGGCTCGCGTCTTGCCAACAGGTGGACATAAAAAAATCCCGATTAGAGTCTAACCGGGATACAAAAATAGTTCAAATGCAGAGGAAATGCAAATTTCTATAAGGTCTGTCCTCCAATAAATTCCCTCAGGATGGATGTGGGCGGGATGGCCGCAATCTCCTCCGGGCTCAGGGGAACGACAAACTCCAGAAACTTGAGCAGCCTCACGGCCTCGGCATAGGCAGGGGAAGCCGGGGTGATGCGGCGCAAAAGAGGTTCTGCATAATACCGGAGCAAGGGAAGTTCGTATAGCAGGGCCGTATTGAACTGGGAATCTGCATTCTCCTGGAAGGGGAAGATGTACCGGGTCTCCCCTCTCCTTACGGAAGGCCACCGGAGGATGGTATCGGCCGGTGAAATGCCCCGCACGCGGTTGTCGCGGATCATGCGCCGAAGGATGCGGTTGTCCGTGGTGGAAATGCAGCAGTTTTCGTCCAGTTTGAGGGAGGTAAGGGCCGATGCATAGATGCGGTAGATGCGGGTGGGGTCCACGGAGGGGACCATGGCCGGATCCAGGGCGTGGATGCCCTCCATCACCAGGATGTCGTTCTCTTCCAGGTGCATCATCTTTCCCTCAAAGAGGGGCATTCCCTGCTTGAAGTCGTAACGCGGCAGCTCCACCTCCCCACCCGCAAGAAGGGTGTTCAGGTGATGGCCCAGCAATTCCAGGTCCATGGCCCCCAAGGCCTCGAAATCGTAATTCCCTTCATCGTCCTTGGGCGTAAGCTCCCTTGCCACAAAGTAATTGTCCAGCTCTATCACCTTGGGATTCATGCCCACCACCTTCAGCTGCTGGGCCACCCGGAGGGAGGAAGAGGTTTTTCCGCTGGAGGAAGGGCCGGCCAGGAAAACAATCTTCACCCTGTCCCTTTCGGCATAAATCTTATCGGCCAGACCGGCATATTCCCTTTCCTGACGGGCCTCACAGAGGTTGATGAGTTCCACGGCCCCTCCCTCCAGAAGGCGCTGGTTCAAAGCGCTTACGCTCACGATGCCGGTGGTCTTGCACCAGTGCCCGTATTCCTTGAGGGTAATGGCCAGTTTCTTCTGTTTCAGGCGGGGAACCACGCGGGTGAAGTCCTCCTGCATGGGATGCTGCAGGCAAAAACCGTGATGGAAAGGCATCAGGTCAAAGACTTTCAGGTATCCCGTAGAGGGGACCAGCGGGCCATAGAAGTTGTCCGTAATACCATCCAGGCAATAAACCGTCCAGAAATGCCGGCCCAGGGAGCGGATTACACCGGCCTTCAGGCGCTGGTTCTGTCCCTCAAAGAGCTCAATGGCTTCGGACGCCAGCATCTTGTGATGGGAGAAGGGAAGGTCCAGGGCTATCAGGCGCCTCATTTCTTCCCTCATCCGGAGGATGTCTTCATCCGAGATACGCTCTGCCCGGAACTTGCAATACATGCCGCTGGGCAGGGAATGGTTAATCTTGAACACCTTTTCCGGGAACAAATGGCGGGCTGCCACCTGGGCCAGGAAACTGAGCGAACGGGCATAGGTGCGGCGTCCTTCCGGGTGGTTGTAACCTATGAATTCTATCTCGTGCGGGAAGAAAACCGGGAAATCCAGGGCTTTGAGCTTGTGATCCACCAGGGCGGCCAGCACGGGATACATTTTCCCGGTCTTGGGGTCCGGGACTTCCCGGGGGGCGAAACTGCCCAGCGTGGCCCCGGCGGCGACGGTTACCGTCTGGCCGTCGTTCGCAATATGTACTTGAATGTCGGCCATATCCTATTTCTCTCTTAAACTCAGGGCAAAACCTCCGGCGCGGGCCATCTTCACCTTGAGGACATCGGCCGATGTCACCTCGCTGCGGGTGATGGTGTACGCCTGGGGGTTGGTCTCATAATCGGCATCCGTGGCATCGGCATACAAGGTGGCTTCATACGCCACGCCGGGCTTCAGGAAATCCAGCTTCACGCTTACCTCGCGGGCATTCTCGTCCGTGATACCGCCCACGTACCAGACATCGTGCGGCCGGGCCTGCGCCAAATCCTTGGCCGTGGCGTTTTCCGGCAGGGCATACACAAACTTGGCGGCATTGGTGACCATGTCCTTCCTGGCATCCGGCAGGGTGGCGGTGCTGCGGGCCGATGCATTGAGCGCAGCCAGCTTGGGATGGCGGGCCGTCACAATGCAGGCGCCCGGCTCGGCCTCCAGGTAAAGGCTCTTGTCCCAGTCCACGGCCACGTCCTTGATGAACTGGAAGGCGTCCATGAAGCGGGCATAGTTCTCCGGAAGGTCTGCCGCCATCTGCAGAGGGCTGTAGAAGGTCACATAAAGGCCCAGCTGGTTGCAGAGGGTGTGGTTCATGTGCTGGTTGTCTTTGGGATTGTTCTTGGACATATCCGTCTCAAAGATGCCCGGCGTATAATCCATGGGACCACCCTGCAGGCGCGTGAAAGGGAAGATGGTGGTGTGCCCGGGCTGGATGGTGCCGCGGAATTCCGTTCCCATGGCGCTCTCGTTGCCAATCATGTTGGGCCAGGTGCGGCACAGACCCGTGGGGCGCACCGCCTCGTGGGCGTTCACCATGATGTGGTGCTTGGCCGCCTCCGTAACGGCATAATGGTAATGGTTGATGGTGGGCTGGCTGTAATGGTAGTCTCCGTAAGGGATGATCTTACCCACATAACCGCTCTTCACGGCGTTGTAACCATACTGGTTCATCAGAGTATAGGCTTTTTCCATCCAGCGCTCGTAATTGAGGGTGGAGGAAGAGGACTCGTGGTGCATGATGAGACGGATGCCCTTCTCGTGCGCATACTTGTTCAGGGCCGGCAGGTCGAAGTCCGGATAAGGGGTGAGGAAGTCGAACACCAAGTCTTTCTGATGGCCGTACCAGTCTTCCCAGCCTTCGTTCCAGCCCTCGATGAGAATGCCGTCAAAGCCGTTTTCGGCCGCAAAGTCAATGTAGCGGCGCACATTCTGGTTGTTGGCTCCGTGACGGCCGTGCGGCTTGGACCGGGCATAGTCCGTAACTCCCAGCTGGACGGAAGGATACTCGTTGGTATAGCTCCATTCGCTCTTGCCGGTGATCATTTCCCACCAGACGCCCATATACTTCACGGGGTGAATCCAGGACACATCCTCCAGGGCGCAGGGGTCGTTCAGGTTCAGCACCAGGCGGGAAGCCAGCACATCGGTGGCGCTGGGACATACCATGATGCTGCGCCAGGGCGTTTTGCAGGGGGCCTGCATACGGCCCTTGACGCCCTCGGCATCCGGAGTAAGATGAGTGGTAAAGACGAAGTTCTTGTCATCCAAATCCAAATTGGTGGTGGGGTAATTGAGCACCGCCGCCTCGTGGATGTTGATATACAGCCCTTCGGCCGTTTTCATCTGGAGGGCCGTCTGCACGCCGGTGGGAGAGAAAGGCGTGAAAGGCCATCCTCCCCGCTTGTGGGGAAGGTCTGACAGTTGGCGAATCTCAGACAGCCTGGACTCCGTGGGATTGAACTCCTGGGTGGAGTAGTCTCCGGGGATCCACCAGGCAGTATGGTCCCCGGTCATGGCAAACTCCGTCTTCTCTTCCTTGATCTTGAAGTAGGTGAGCTTGTTTTCCAGGGGGAATTCATAACGGAAGCCTATGCCATCGTCATACACGCGGAAACGCATCTTCATCACGGCACCCGTCTTCTGCCCAAAGGTAACCAGCACCTCGTTATAGTGGTTGCGTATCTGCGCTTCTTCTCCCCAGACGGGCTCCCAGGTTTCGTCCAGGCTGTCTTTTTCAATGCCGGTAACGGTGAAACCGGAAAGGAGGTCTTCTCCGTCTATGAGCTCAAATCCCAGGCGGGAAGGCTTTACCACCACCTGTTCCCCGCGGCTGAGGGAATACACGGGACCTCCCTCGGGAGTGATTCCCACCGTGAGTTCCAAAATGTCGCCGGGGCTCCGGACTTTCTCAACTTCTTCAAAGGTGAGGGCCGACGGCCCTCCGCTGCAGCCCACCAGAAGGGCCGATGCCAAAAAGGCAAAAGGAAAGTGTTTCATATAAAAGTTTATCGCTTGAATTCTACGATAAGGGCGCTTTTGGGGGCCACGGACCGGCCGTTTTCCAGGGTTACCTTTTCTCCCGTGACCACATCGGTGCCGGTAACGGGGCCCTGCACAAACTCCCTGTAGTGGTTCCAGTCCAGCACGCGGGGCTCTTCCGTATTGTTGATATAGACAAACACGGCGTCATCGGCCGTATAACGGAAGAAGGAATAGGTGTTGTCCGTGATATTGACGGCCCCCACGTTCCGGCGGGAGAGGAAGTGAAGGGTTTTGCCTTCCTGCACGGCCTTGCAGCCCTTTCTCCAGCGGAAGAGGGCGCGGGTATAATCATGCAGTTCTGCGGCTGTAGAATACAGGGCCGGAGCCGTGGCGCGGCCCTGGGCGGTGAACAGGTTGGCCTGATCTCCCTCCCAGCCACCGGGGAAGTCTATGCGCTTGGCGCCGTCGTGGGGCGGAACGTCCTTCCGCTCCAGGAACATCATTTCGTCTCCGTAATAGAGCTGCGGAATACCGCGGATGGTGGCCAGAAGGGCCAGCGCCAGCTTCATCTTCCGGGGATCTTCCTTCAGGACATCTCCCGTGCGGGCGTGGTCGTGGTTGGCAAAGAAGGTGAGCATGTGGCTCAGGTCCTGATAGGCAAAATCCTGGGCCAGGACGCTGTAGATGCGGGTCATTCCTTCATCCCACCACACCTGGTCTTCACACAGGGCCGTCATCAGGGCATGTTCCAGCGGGAAGTCCATGATGGAGGGCAGGTTGGAGTTGAAGCCGTCCTTGTTGGGGTTGTCCTTCTGCCAGTAGGCCACCTGCGGGATATTGAAATCCCAGCACTCCCCCACTATGTTCATCTTGGGGTATTCGTCCGTCACGGCCTTGCACCACCGGCTCATGGGGCCGGGCTCGTTGTACGGGTACGTATCCACCCGCAGGCCGTCCAGGCCGGAATATTCTATCCACCAGACGGCCCACTGCTGGAAGTATTTGAGCACATAGGGATTATCCAGGTTCATGTCCGGCATGGAAGGGACAAACCAGCCGCTCTCCTGGCGTTCCCGGTCCCGCACGGAGGCGTGAGGGTCCATATACACGGAGAACAGGGCGTTCATCTGCATATAGGGTTCGTTCACGTGGTACCAGTCCTTGAACGGGGCCTCCTCCATCCACCAGTGGGCGGTGCCGCAGTGGTTGGTGACTACGTCCATGATCACTTTCAGGCCCTTCTTGTGACATTCCTGAACAAAGGTGCGGTACATCTGGTTGTCTCCAAAGCGGGGGTCTATATGATAATAGTCGGCGCAGGCATAGCCGTGGTAGCTCTCACGCGGCTGGTTGTCCAGCAGCAGCGGGGTGCACCAGATGGCGGTGGCGCCCAGGTCTGCGATATAATCCAGGTGGTCTATGATGCCCTGGATGTCTCCTCCGTGACGGGCCACGGCGTCCTGACGGTCCACCTTGTCCGGCGTAGCGGGAACCGTCCAGGGACGGGCCGATCCGTCAAAGTATTCCCCGCCTTGCCAGGCCTCGTCATTATCCTGGAAGGCCGAAGCAAAGCGGTCCGGCATGACCAGATAAATCATATCGGCCTGCGTAAAACTTTCCCTTCGGGCGCTTCCCTCTTCCCTTGCGTTTATCAGATAAGGGTACTTGATACTCTTCCCGTCTTTGGAGAAGATGAAATAATAAGTGCCGGGCTGCGCCTGGGCCGATACTTCCACATCCACGAACACGAAGTTGGGACTGTCGGCCTTGTGGACGCCCTTCACCGAGAGTCCCTTGCCAGCCACTGTTACTTCATGGGAGGCTATATCCGGGCCCTGCACCAGCAGCTGGAGGTCCGTTTTCATGCCCGTCCACCAGCTCAGGGGCTCTACGCGGGTTACCTGGTCCGTCGCTTCCTCCACGTCGGCAGGATTCGGGGATTGCGGGGCCGAACAGGCGGCGGTGAGGGCGACGGCAGCCATCAGAACAGTCTTCTTCATTCTTTACTTGGTTAACACCATGAATTCTCCGGGAGCCAGGGTAATCTGGGCAGGAGAGTTTACCACGGTGCCTTTGAAGACATCCTTAAACTCTCCCGGCACGTTAAACGTCATGGTAACAGGGGCCGACTGCAGGTTCAGGAACGGAACAGCCACTTTGTCCCCCTGGGGACGGTTGTCGCCCGCATCGGCCTTTTCCTCTGCGGCCTCCTGCTTCACGGGGATGCCGAAGTTGGCCAGGACGACGACCATGTTGCCCTTCACTTCCCGGTGGAAGGCCACCCAGCCTTCGGGGGCATCCCACCACACTATCTCACCGCCCTTCTCGCCGGCGGCCAGGGCCGGATTGTTGTGCTTGAGGTTCACCAGCGTTTTCCAAAAGGTGGTGTATCCGTTGGGGCTCCAGTCCGTAATGGGGTCTTTCTCAAAGAAGGCCAGGCGGCGGTCCAGGCCAATCTCCTGCCCCGTATAGATGAGCGGCTGGCTGCCCGGCAGGGTGAAGCACAGCACGGCGCAGGCATCGGCGGCCGCGCCTTCGCGCTCGAACTCCGTCCCGGCCCAGGAGTTTTCGTCGTGGTTGGAGGTGAAGGTGAGGCGGAAAGCCTCCTTGGGGAAGCGGGCGGCGTCGCGGGCCACATAGTCCTTGAGGTCCTGGACCGTCTTGCTGCCCTGCGCCAGGCCGTTCAAAAGGTGATGCAGTTCCCAGGCATAGTTGGCGTCGAAGGTTTGGCGGGAATCGGCCAGGTTGTCACGCTCTGCCTCGGCCAGGAAATACGCCTGAGGATAATCCTTGTTCATCCCCGGCATGATGCCGTACCAGAATTCGGCCGGCACTTCCCCGGCGGCGTCGCAGCGGAAGCCGTCCACGCCCTTTTCCAGCCAAAAACGCATGGCGTCGTCCTGGGCCCGCCACACTTCCTGGTTTTCGTAATTGAGGCTGCGGGTATCCGTCCAGTCATATTCCCAGATGGCGTTGCCCTCGGCATCCCTCTCATAGAATTCGGCCGGCTTTTCCTTCATCCACACGTGGTCCGGGGCGGTCTGGTTGGCCACCCAGTCCAGGATAACCTTGAAGCCCAGGCGGTGCGCCACGGCCAGCAGGTGTTCAAAATCCTCCATGGTGCCAAATTCCGGATTCACTTTCTTGTAATCCGAAATGGCATAATAGGAGCCCAGGGAGCCTTTGCGCTCCACCGTGCCAATCTCATACATGGGCATGAGCCAGAGAACGTCCACACCCAAGTCTTTCAGGCGGGGCAGCTGGGCCTCAACGCCCTTGAAAGTGCCTTCGGGAGAGAACTGGCGCACATTCACTTCATAGACTACGGAATCATAGGTCCATTCCGGGTGACAGGGCTGGGCGCAGGAGGCCACACCGGCCACTACCATAAGAGCTAAAAGAATCTTTTTCATATACTTTTGGTCATTAGTTCGTTAAGCATACAATAATACAAAAAATCCCGCGTTTCTCCAACGCGGGACACCATTTTCCGGACCAGCAGCCTATTGCCGCTGACGAACGGCTTCGAAAAGGAGGATGGCGGCCGATACGGACACATTGAGACTGTCCAGCCGTCCCAGCATGGGAATGCGGATATGGGCCGATGCCGCCTTGCGCCAGACGTCCGTGAGGCCGGTAGCCTCCGTGCCCATCACCAGGGCCGTTCCCCTGCGCATGTCCACATCGTAATACAGGGAAGAATCCTGCAGCTGCGCCGTCAGAATCTGGATGCACCGCTCTTTCAGGAAAGCAATGGTTTCCTCCGAAGATGCGGCCACGGTGGGAACCGTAAAAACGGCGCCGATGGAAGCGCGGATAAGGTTGGGGTTATACAGGTCCGTGAGCGGGTCGCAGAAAATGACGGCATCCACCCCGGCGGCATCGGCACTTCTTAACACCGCCCCCAGATTCCCCGGCTTCTCCACACTCTCCAGCACCATAATCAAAGGGTTTTCCGGCAGCTTCAAATCCTCCAGTTTCAGGCTCTTATACTCCACCTCCGCAATAATCCCCTCCGTACTCTCCCTATATGCCACCTTCCTGTACAACTGCTCCGGAATCTCAATGACCAAGGGGCCGTCGGAGGAGGGTGTTGTGTCGCAAATCTCTGGCCACCCTCGGCCGGATAAGAGGGAGGGACCCGCTGGCGAAGCCAGTGGGAGGGGCCGGAGCGAAGCGGAGGCGATTTGCGATACAATACCCCCTGCCGTAAGGCCCCCTGTTATCTCCGGACAGACGAACAGCGTCCGGATGATAAAACCGGCGCCGAGGCAGTGCTCCAGTTCCCTTCGGCCCTCCACCACAAAAAGGCCTTGCTCTTTCCGGGCCTTCGATTTTTCCTGGAGGAGCAGCAGATTCCTGATTTTTGGATTCTGGGCCGATGTGATGGAGTCCGTGCGCAACTTAGAGTCTGTTTTGAAATGATTCAATAAATTCTTTATGTTTCTTTTTGGTAAATTTTCCTCAAAAATTTTCACCCATAGGAACCCCTATGGCCAA
>CAJOLS010000021.1 GCA_905235535.1 uncultured Bacteroidales bacterium | reverse complement strand
CCGGGTGGAAAAAGCCGGCAGGGAGGAGGTGAACGAATATGTCATTCTGGTTTCGCAATTGTCCACCGCCTATTCCAACCTGGATCCGGAGCGTTCCCGCTATTATGCTCTTCTGCAGATGCGGCTGGGCGAGCGTTTTGGCGGAGGCAATGCTGTCTATCGCGGAGCATTGAATGTGGGGCAGTATTATTTCTACAAAGAGCAGTACGACAGCGCCGCCTTCTACTATGGCAAGGCGGCTGGAGGAATTGCCATGAAGGAGGCCGCCGGGGCGGAAGCCCAAACCCTTGACGACGACAGGTCCCGGCTCTATGGCACCCTCGGGAACCTCTACGCCATGCAGGACTCCCTGGACCTGGCTTTCCGGTACTATGCCCGGGCCGACAGCATTTTCGTCCGCAACGGCTGGATCGAGAGTTCCTCGGTCCTGCATTATAACTTGGGCGAAATCAATATGGATGCCAGTCTGTGGCCAGGGCGGAATACGAACAGGCCTTGCAACTCGCGACGCAGGCGGAAGATTCCCTGCTGGTAGCCAAGGCGCAGTACGGCCTGGGCCGATACTATCAGGCTACCGGACACACGAGGAAGGCGTTGGAAGAACTGACCGCAGCGTACTCGTATTTTGAGACACATTCGTTGGAGGAAACCGTAGGACTGAAAGACACCCTTGCCGTGATGAACGCCGCGCACGAGGAGTTGTATCGAAATGCCCGGATGCTGGCCATAGGCGCTTTCCTGGTACTTCTCCTTACCATAAGCGGAACGCTTTTGGTCCGTCGGCTCAGGCTTACAAAGCAGGAGCTTACCGAGACATCGGCCGTGCTGGAAGAGACCATCGAAGAGCTACGTCCGGCGGAGTCGGATGCGAAGCCGGTCCTCACGGAGCAGGAGAAGGCCATCGCTCGCCTCCTGGTGGAGGGCAAGAGCACCAAGGAGATTGCAGAGGCGGTGCATCTGGGCGTGAACACGGTGCTATGGTACCGTAAGCGATTGTATGCGAAGTTTGGTGTGCATAACGCCGCAGCATTCTCTACAGAAATGAGCAAGCGGGGGCTGCTGGAGTAAAAAGAGGCCGTCATCTCTGAGGAGGTGGCGGCTTTTTCGTGGGGAGATCCTTCGCGTAGCTCAGGATGACAAACTCTGGAGATAGCGGATGATGCCATCAACGTGTGTGTTGACGATGGCCTGGCGGCCAAGGGTGGATTCGAGGAAGGTAAGGTCATCGGGATTGTCGTAGAAAAGGTTCTTCCCACAAAGTCAGTTATCCTCCACCGAGGGGCCGAGCTGGGGCAGGGCATTTTTGCCTTCGGGCGCTTTCAGGCCGTGGTCTATGGCCTTCATCGCAGCCTTGACTATACTTTGACGGCCATCAACCAGACGGCTGGAATTCTTCTTGAATTCCTGCAGGACATTCTCCAGGTCTTCTTCCAGAACCGCATTGTACCTGCAGAAGAGTCCCACGCGGTCCACCATGTCCTGGGCGGCATCGACAATCTCGGAGATGTTGTCCATCTGCTCTTTCTGCACCCATGCGGAGCGAATCAGGCGCAGGAAAGGAATCAGGGTTTCTTCCGTGGTAATCAGCACGTTCTGTTTGAATGCCTTGGCAAAAATCTCATTGTCTTCCATCTTTGCCAACTGGTAGGCACCGTAGTTCGGAATGAACATTATCACGTAGTCCAGAGTCTTGCGTCCCTGGACATATTTCTGGTATTCCTTGCTTGTGAGTTCCCTGATGTGGTTCTCCACTGACTCCAGGTTGCGGCGGGATGCATCTGTGCGCGCTTCGTCCGTCTCGGCGGAGAAGTAGTCGGCAAGGGCGGTCAGGGACACCTTGGAGTCTACCAGGATGTCGGTGTCGTCGGGGAAGTGGATGGCGAAGTCGGGGCGCATAGTCCTGCCGGTATTCTCGTTCTTGATGCGGTTGCCGTTCTTGTCGCGGAGCCAGAATTCGGCGTCGTAGTCGTGCCCTTCGCGCAGCCCTTCCGCCTTCAGGATATTCTCCAGTATGGTTTCTCCGAATATACCCTGCATTTTGTTCTGTCCCTTGAGCGCTTTTGCCAGGTCTTCGGCGGTGTTGCCGATGTTCTCAGTCTGCTGGCGTATGCTGTTGACGGTTTCCTCGAACTTGGTCTTTATTGAGCTGCTTTCTTCGGTCTGGACTTTCTTCTGGGCCTCGAAAGCCTCTTTCATATCCCTTATATCCTTGTTCAGGCCGCCGGTAATCACTTTCATGGTCTCCGCGGCTTCCTTCTTCAAAGACTCCTCGCGGGCCTTGAGTATTTTTTCATTTTCCAGCGCAAGGGCGTTTTTAGCAGACTCCAGGGCCTTCTCCTGAGCCGCTTTCACATCGGCCAGGGCTTTCTCGTACTGCTGCTTTTCGTTCTCGCGGAGTTCTTTCGCCACACGGATATCGGCCTCCCTGCGAATCAGTTCGGCGTTCAGTTCCGTCACCTCTCCGCTGAGGCCGGCAATCTCTTTGTCCCTGGCCTCCAGCTCCTGCCGGTGGGCGGCATTCGCCTTCCTGGAAGTCAGGACCCAGGCAACTGTCAGGATGATGATGGCTGTGGCGGCCGTAATCAGAAGATACGTCAGTTCCATAATTCAGGGCATGTTTTAAAGTATCATGCACCAGTCGTGGACATCCTGCTCGATGCCGTCCTGTATTCCCCTTAGGTGGTCGTACAGTTTTTTGCTGACGGCGCCGACTTCTCCGGGCCTGCCGAATTCGTACACCTTGGTGGCGGATTCGCTTTCCAGTGCCGGCTTGTCGGTGATCGAGTATATAGGAGTGATTACCACGGCGGTGCCGCAGGCGTTGACTTCATCGAATTCAGAGAGTTCCGCAGCGGGGACCACCCTCTGTTCCACTTTCATGCCCATGTCGGCGGCTATCTGCCTGAGGGATTTGTTGGTGATGGAGGGAAGGACGCTGTCCGACAGAGGGGTTACATAGGTATTGCCCTTGATGGCGAGGAAGTTGGAGGTGCCGAACTCGTCAATATTGGTCTTCGTGGCGGGGTCGAGGAAGAGCAGTTCGGTGAATCCCTGGGAGTGGGCCAGGTTGTAGGCGTGGAAGGAGGGTGCGTAGTTTGCACCCAGTTTATAGCTGCCGGTTCCGTTCGGCGCCGCGCGGTCGTAGTTCCTCGCGATGGTCGCAGTCACCGATGTGAGGCCCTTTATGCCGGAGTAGCTGCCGACAGGGTTGCCGAGAACTGCAAATACGGCCTCTTTCGACGAGGTGACATTGAGCTGGGGGTTGGTTCCGATGAGTACCGGACGGAGGTACATAGAGGCGTTGTAGCCATAGGGAGGGAGGTAGTCAATATTGGCTTCCACGCACATACGGCACATTTTGATGAAGAGTTCAGGGGAAGGATATGGCATGCCGAGGAAGGCTCCGGAACGGGCCAGGCGGGCAGCGTTTTCATCGGGCCTGAAGATGCGGATTCTACCGTCAGCGCCCCTGAAGGCTTTGAGTCCTTCGAAACAGGAGTTGGAATAGTGGAACACCCCTGCATATACGTCCATGTGAAATGTGAAGTCTTTCGATACCTCCGGTTCCGACCATTCTCCGTCAGTGAACCTGCTTATGATGAGCGAATCCGTCTTTTGTACGGCGAAGGAAAGTTTTGTCCAGTCCATTTTACTCGATGATTATTTGTCGTTAACTATATATTCGGCAATCCGGTCGCCCACTTCCGATGTCCTGAATCCGCGTCCGTCGGCGGCAAGGTCGCCGGTCACGAAGCCCGTGTCGAGGGAAGCGGCCACAGCCTTGCGTATGGTCCTGCCTTCTTCCGGGAGATGGAAGGAGTATTCAAACATCATTGCAGCGGACAGGATGGCCGCGAGGGGATTTGCAATGTCCTTTCCTGCCGCCTGGGGATATGATCCGTGTATGGGTTCATAAACGCTCGTATGCTCTCCGACGGAGGCCGAGGCCAGAAGTCCCATGGATCCGGTGATACAGCTGGCTTCGTCGGTAAGGATGTCGCCGAAAGTGTTTTCGGTGACAAGCACGTCGAAATGCCGCGGGCAGCGTATCAGCTGCATGGAGGCGTTGTCCACATACATGTATTCCACCTCGACGTCCGGATAAGACGGAGCCATCTCCTGTGCAATCTGCCTCCAGAGCCGCGAGGACTCGAGGACGTTGGCCTTGTCCACCACGGTCAGTTTTCCCCGTCGGGAAGCCGCATATCCGAAAGCGAGCCGGAGTATCCTCTCCACTTCGTAGCGATGATATATGTTGGTGTCGAAAGCCGTGTCTCCCCCGTCAAGACGGCCCTTCTCCCCGAAGTACATTCCTCCTGTAAGCTCGCGTACGCAGAGGAAGTCGGCGCCTTCCACTATTTCCCGTTTGAGGGGAGATTTGTCGGCGAGGGTGGGGAAAGTCTCCACGGGACGGAGATTGGCGAAGAGTCCGAGTTGCTTCCGCATCGACAGAAGCCCCTGTTCCGGCCGCACCTTCGCAGTCGGATCGTTGTCATATTTAGGATCCCCGACGGCGCCGAAAAGCACGGCGTCGCTGTCCATGCAAAGCCTGTGGGTGCTCTCGGGGTACGGCTGTCCGCACTTCTCAATGGCACATGCCCCGACAGGGGCCTCACGGTATACGGTGCTGTGTCCGTATTTCCGGCACACGGCGTCCACTGCTTTCACGGCCTGGGCCACCACTTCCGGGCCAATTCCGTCGCCCGGCAACAAAGCTATCCTGAATTCCATATCCTTGTTTTCAATGAAGCCTTCCGGCTTCGTATTTTTCAATTTCAGATTTATGGGCGAGAAGGTAGTCTATATCGTCCATGGCATTCATTAGACAATATTTCTTGAATGAGTTCAGCTCGAAGGTCTCGCTCCTTCCGGTGGCGAGATTGGTGACTTTCTGTTCGGGCACGTTCACCTCCACCATAGCGGACGGATCCGCCAGTACGGTGTCGAAAAGTTCTGAGAGGAACGGCTCCGACACTGCTACAGGGAGCACGAAGTTGTTAAGTTCGTTGTTCCTGTGGATATCGGCGAAGGATCCGGCGATGACTACCCTGAATCCATATCCGGCAATGGCCCATGCAGCATGCTCGCGGCTGGACCCCGAGCCGAAATTCTGCCCTGCCAGAAGTATCTCCCCTCCGTAACGCGGGTCGTTCAGCACGAATGACGGATCGGGCGTGCCGTCCGGAAGGTATCTCCAATCCCTGAACAGATTGTCGCCGTAGAATTTTTCGTCCCTTGTGGTGGACTTCAGGAAACGGGCCGGAATTATCTGGTCGGTATCGATGTTGTCCAGTTTCAGGGGCACGCAGCTGCTTCGGATTATTTCGAATTTCTGTTTCATTTAAAATCGACGTCTAAAGTTCTTGGATCGGTAATCACGCCGGTGACGGCCGCGGCCGCCGCGGTGTAAGGGCTTGCGAGTATTGTCCGGGCGCCCTGGCCCTGGCGGCCGACGCCTTCTACGGCCACCCTTCGGGCAAGCTCACCCTGGTGGGCATCACCGGCACCAACGGCAAAACCACCACGGTCACCCTCCTGTACCGCCTGTTCAAGGGACTGGGATACCAGTGCGGCCTGCTCTCCACCATTGCCAACTACGTGGGGGACGAACGGTTTGAAACCGAAAACACCACCCTGGACCCCGTTTCCCTGAACGCCCTCATGGCCCGCATGGTGGAAAAGGGATGTGAATACTGCTTCATGGAGGTCAGTTCCATAGGCGTGGAGCAGGACCGCGTAACGGGGCTGGAATTTGCCATGGGCATCTTCTCCAACCTCACCCACGACCACCTGGACTACCACAAGACCTTTGCGGAGTATCTGCGCTGCAAGAAACTCTTCTTTGACACCCTGTCCCCCAAGGCCGTCGCCCTCATCAACACGGACGACAAAAACGGCCCCGTGATGGTGCAGAACTGCAAAGCCGCCACCGTCACCTATTCGGTCAAAGGCCTGGCCGACCACACCGCCCGCATCCTGGAGCAGGGTGTGGAAGGCATGCTCCTGAAGATAGACGGAACGGAAACCTGGGTGCGACTGATTGGCGTACACAACGCCTACAACCTGCTGGCCATCTACAGCGCCGCCGTATGCCTGGGGGCCGATGCTTCCGAAGTGCTGGTGGCCCTGTCCAAGCTGGAATCGGCCCCGGGACGCTTAGAAAACCTGAGCGGACCCAGGAACGTGACCGTGGTGCTGGACTACGCCCACACCCCCGACGCCCTGGAAAACGTGCTCAAATGCCTTCGCACCGTGGCCCCGGAGCGGCAGCTCATCTGCCTGTTCGGCTGCGGAGGAGACCGGGACAAGACCAAACGTCCGGAAATGGCCCGGATTGCCCAGCAGCTGAGCGACCGCGTGGTCATCACTTCCGACAACCCCCGCACCGAGGACCCGGAAGCCATCATCGCCGACATCAAGGCGGGCCTGGATGCCAAGGGACTGGCCAAGACGCTGGTGATCACAGACCGCCGCGAAGCCATCCGCACGGCCATCCTCACCGCCCCGGAAGGCGCCGTAATCCTTCTGGCCGGCAAGGGCCACGAGGACTACCAGATTCTGGGACACGAGAAAGTGTCCTTCGACGAGAAAGAAATCGTGAACGAAACCTTTAAACTGATGCTGCCATGATTTACCACCTGTTCCAGTACCTGGAGAAAACCGGCGTCGATTTCCCCGGCATCGGCCTCATGCACTACCTGAGTTTCCGCGCCATGATGGCGGCGGTAACGGCGGTGCTCATGTCCCTGTTTGCCGGCAACAAAATCATTGACTGGCTGCGCAGCAAGCAGATTGGAGAAACCGTCCGGGACCTGGGGCTGGCAGACCAGATCCAGAAGAAAGGCACCCCCACCATGGGCGGCATCATCATCATCCTGTCCATCGTGAGCGGCGCACTCCTGTTCTGCGACCTCACCAACATCTATGTCCAGCTGCTCCTGCTGAGCACCCTCTGGTGCGGCGCCCTGGGCTTTGCCGACGACTACATCAAGGTGTTCAAGCACCGCAAGGAAGGCATGAGCGAAAGGGGCAAGCTGGCGGGCCAGGTGGTGCTGGGCCTTGTCATCGGCCTCACCGTGTGGATGAGCCCGGACATTGTGGTGCGTGAAAAGGTGGAAGTGAAGGAAAGCGTGGAGCGTACCTTAGAAACGGAAACCACCGTAACCTCCGGCCGGTATGTGCAGGAAGACGTGGTCAAAAGCACCAAGACCACCATTCCCTTCGTGAAAAGCCACGAATTTGACTACCGCTGGCTCTCCCCTGTCAAGGGTGCCTGGGGCTGGTACATCAAGTGGGGCATCTACGTACTCATGATTGTCCTGGTCATTACCGCCTGCTCCAACGGCACCAACCTTACCGACGGCCTGGACGGCCTGGCGGCGGGGACATCGGCCATAGTGGGGGTGGTGCTGGGCATCATAGCCTGGCTGGGCGGCAACCTGATAGACTCCAACTTCCTGAACATCATGTATATACCGGGGTCCGGAGAGATAGCCATCTTCATGAGCGCCTTCGTGGGCTCCCTGGTGGGTTTCCTCTGGTACAATTCCTTCCCGGCGCAGGTGTTCATGGGAGATACGGGCAGCCTCACCATAGGCGGCATCATCGGCGTAAGCGCCGTTCTCATGAGAAAGGAACTGCTCATTCCCCTGCTGTGCGGAGTATTCCTCGCCGAAAGCCTCTCGGTAATGCTGCAGCGCACTTACTTCAAACTGAGCCGCAAACGCACGGGAACCGGCAAGCGCATCTGGAGCATGACTCCCCTGCACCACCACTACCAGGACAAGAAGGCTCCGGAAGGACCGGTTCTGTTCCCCAAACCGGTCCCGGCCCAGCATGAGGCAAAAATCACGGTCCGCTTCTGGATTGTTCAGATACTATTGGCAGTTAGCACATTAGCATTATTAAAGATTAGATAGAGATGGCAAGAGTAGTAGTTTTGGGTGGCGCCGAAAGTGGCGTGGGCGCCGCAGTTCTGGCAAAAGTGAAAGGACTGGATGTGTTCCTGAGCGACAAGGGACAGATCAAACAGGAGTATGCCGACACCCTCCGGAAGTGGGAAATCCCCTTCGAGCAGGGGCGGCATACGGAAGAGCTCATCCTCAATGCCGACGAGGTGGTGAAGAGCCCCGGCATCCCCGGGACGGTGCCCATCGTGCAGAAAATCCGGGAAAGGGGCATCCGTGTGGTTTCGGAAATCGAATTTGCCAGCCACTATGACAGTGCCAAGAAAATCTGCATCACCGGCTCCAACGGCAAGACCACCACAACCTCCCTCATCTACTACCTGCTCCGGAACGCAGGCCTCAACGTGGGCCTGGGAGGTAACATCGGCAAAAGCTACGCCTATCAGGTGGCCACCGAGCATTTTGACTACTACGTGCTGGAAATCAGCAGTTTCCAGCTGGACGACATTTACGATTTCCGGCCGGACATTGCCATCATCACCAACATCACGCCCGACCACCTGGACCGTTACGACCACAAGATGGAAAACTACGTGGCCGCCAAGTTCAACATTACCCGCAACCTCACCAAGGATGACTGCTTCATCTTCGACTCGGACGACGCCATCACCATCGGCCATCTGAACAACATTGTCCTGCGCTGCAAGATGCTGCCCTTCTCCCAGGAGAAGGAAGTGCCCCAGGGCGCTTTCCTGCGGGATGGAAAAATGGTCATCCGCTACGAGAAAGAGGAAACAGACCTCTTCCTGGAAGAGCTGGCGCTGGGCGGCAGGCACAACATCTACAACTCCATGGCGGCGGCCCTGGCAGCCAAGGCCACGGGTATCACCAACGAGGTCATCCGCAAATCCCTGGCCACCTTCCAGCCCATCGAACACCGGCTGGAGCCCGTCCTGAGCATCAAGGACGTGCTGTACATCAACGACTCCAAGGCCACCAACGTGGACAGCGCCTGGTATGCCCTGGAATGCCAGAAACAGCCCGTGGTATGGATTGTGGGCGGAACGGACAAAGGCAACGACTACAGTGTGCTGGAAGACCTGGTAAGAGAAAAAGTGAAGGCTATCGTGTGCCTGGGGGTGGACAACTCCAAGATTCATGCGGCCTTTGAGAAGATAGTTCCCATCATTGCCGATACGTGCAGTGCCGAACAGGCCGTGCGCAAATCGGCCGAACTGGCCCATCCCGGCGACGTGGTGCTCCTGAGCCCCTGCTGCGCCAGTTTTGACCTGTTCAAGAATTACGAAGACCGGGGCGAGCAGTTCAAGGCTGCCGTCCGAAAATTGTAAACTATGGCGGAAGAGAAGACCAAGACCGGCTTCCTGGGCTACCTGACCCAGCTGATGGACCGCTTCAGCGGAGACAAGGTGATCTTTCTGATTGCCCTGTTCCTCATGCTCATTTCCGTGGTTTCCGTATTCTCCTCCACCCCGAGACTGGTGGACGAGACCCACGGGATAGACCGGGTGGACATCATGCTGGACCAGCTCAAGGTGGTGGCTATGGGCTTCGTCATCATCTTCGGCCTGTATTACTTTGGCAGGCAAGACTGGTTCCGCAGCCTCTCCGAACTGGGGTTTGCGGTGAGTTTCCTCCTGCTGTCCATCCTGGTCCTGAACCTGAACCTGGGCTTCGTACGGGCCAGTTCCATCAACGGTGCGCGGCGCATCCTGAGCGTAGGCGGGTTCCAGGTCCACGTGTATGAATACGTGAAGCTGTTTATGATTATGTACCTGGGCTGGGCCCTGGACACGTTCCGGGAAGGTGGGTTCAAATGGATTCCCCGGCTGGCGGCCCGCTACCCGCGCCTGGAATTCCTGGGACGGGACGGATGGCAGAAGGTTATCTACATCTACATTCCCATCCTCACGGTTACGCTCATGATTAGCGCAGGCTCCAACTCATCGGCCATCTTCATTGGGGGCATCCTTATCCTGATGGTGCTCATCGGCGGTTTGGAAATCAAGGATGTGGCCACGGTGGGGTTGGTGCTCATACTGGCCTTCGTGGCCATGTTCGGAGCCTACAGGATGGGGCTTCTGCAAGACACCCGCCTGGGCACCCTGGTTTCCCGTATCACCAATGACGACCAGGCCAATATGAAAATCCTGCTGGAGAGTCCCCGGGAATCTCCCGAATGGCTGAGGGCCCGCGGCAAGCTGGACCAGCCCGTAGGAGCCCTGCTGGCCATCAAGGAAGGGGGCGTCCTGGGAAAGGGAATAGGCAACAGCACCCAGAAATACCAGGTTCCGGTGATTTTTGGAGACTATATGTTCAGCTTCATCGTGGAAGAGACGGGCCTCTGGGGCGCCATCATCCTTATTCTCCTCTATTTCAGCCTGCTGGCCCGGGGAACCCTGGTGGCCAGGATGTGCGACAATTATTATGACAAGATTATCGTGAGCGGCCTCATCATCCTGGTCACGGGGCAGGCCTTCATGCACATGTGCGTGAACGTACACATGCCCTTTGTGCCGCAGACCGGCCAGACCCTGCCCCTGGTGAGCCACGGAACCAATGCGTTCATCGTTTTCAGCGTGGTGTTCGGCATCCTGCTCAACATCTCCAAGGACGCCCGCGACAACATGGCCCGCAAGCAGGCCGAATTACAGGCCGAAGCGGCAAACAGTTGGACCCAAGACAGTACAAGATAATGGAATACAAAGCTATCAGAGTCATTATCAGCGGCGGCGGAACGGGAGGACACATCTTCCCTGCCATCTCCATTGCCAACAAGCTCCGGGAACTGAACCCGGAAACCCAAATCCAGTTCGTAGGAGCCGAGGGCAAGATGGAAATGGACAAGGTGCCGGCCGAGGGCTACGAAATCATCGGCCTTCCCATGGCCGGCGTGCAGCGGCAGCTGTCCATGAAAAACCTCATGAACAACCTCAGCGTCCCCTTCCGGGTACTGGACAGCGTGGTGCAGGCCCGCAAGATTGTGAAGCAGTTCCACCCGGACGTGGTGGTGGGCGTGGGCGGATATGCCAGCGGCCCCCTGCTCTGGAGCGCTACGGGCATGAAGATTCCCGCCGTGATCCAGGAGCAGAACGGCTTTGCCGGCGTTACCAACAAAATGCTGGGAAGCCGCGTACAAAGCATCTGCGTGGCGTATGAAGGCATGGAAAAGTTTTTCCCGGCAGGCAAACTGGTCATGAGCGGCAACCCCATCCGGGAAGTCCTGTCCCGGCCGGCTACAGCCAGGCAGAAGGCCGACGGGCTTGAGTATTTTGGCCTCAGCGAAGGCTGCAAACACATTTTCGTGGTGGGCGGAAGCCTGGGCAGCGGAACCCTCAACAACGCCATCAAACACTGGATCCAGGACGGATGCCCGGACGGAGAAGGCGTGGAGGTGATTTGGCAGTGCGGCAAATACTATAAGAAAGACGTTGACGCTTTTATGAAAGCGCATCCGGAAGTCACGGGCATCCATCCCTTCGACTTCATCAGCCGGATGGACCTGGCGTATGCGGCGGCCGATGTGGTCATTTCCCGCAGTGGCGCCAGCACCGTGAGCGAACTGTGCGCCATGGGAAAGGCAACGGTCTTTGTACCCTCCCCCAACGTGGCCGAAAATCACCAGACCCACAATGCCATGGCCCTGGTGCGCAGGAATGCGGCGCTTCTGGTCAAAGACAGCGAAGCGCTGGACGATCTTCTCCCCACGGCCCTGGGCCTTCTCAACAGCCCCGACAAGCTGAAGCAGCTGGAGAAAAACGCAGAGGCCATGGCCCTTCGCAACGCTGCGCAGGTTATTTGTGACGAGATTTACAAACTGGTATGAAAAACGTTTATTTCATAGGGATTGGCGGAATTGGCATGAGTGCCATTGCCCGTTACTATAAGTTCAAAGGACTGAACGTGGCCGGTTATGACCGCACTCCTTCCGAGCTCACGGCCCAACTGGAGGCCGAGGGCATAGCCGTGCATTACGAAGACCGGCCAGACCTGGTGCCGGCCGACAAGGCGGAAACGCTGGTGGTTTACACCCCCGCCATTCCGGCCGACCTCAAGGAGCTTCGCAAAGTAACGGACGAGGGCTACACCGTGGTCAAACGCTCCCGTACTCTGGGTGAAATCACCCGCGGGCAGCGCTGCTTAGCCGTTTCCGGCACGCACGGGAAAACCACCACTTCCACCCTCACCGCCCATATTCTTACGGAGGCGGGAATAGGCTGCAGCGCCTTCCTGGGCGGCATTTCCCGTAACTACGGCACCAACCTCCTCATGTCCCGGAACGAAACCGTAGTGGTGGAGGCCGACGAGTTTGACCGTTCCTTCCTGCAGCTTTTCCCGGAGATTGCAGTGATTACCTCCGTGGAAGCGGACCACCTGGACATCTACGGAGACTACGCACATGTGGTGGAGGCTTTCCGCAGTTTCGCCAGCCAGGTGAGCGGCACGCTCATCGTGAAAAAAGGCGCTCCCGTATCGCAGGAGCACACCCGCGCAAAAGTTCTAACCTATCATTATAAGGATGCATCGGCCGATTTTTATGCCAGGAACCCGCATCCCGATGCCCTGGGGCATTTCCACTACGACCTTCACTATCCGGGCGGCGTCATTGAGGACGTCTGCGTGGGCGCCCCGGGCTGGGTGAATGCGGAGAACAGCATTGCAGCAGCCGCCATCGCCCTTACCTATGGCGTGGAGGCCGAAGCCGTGAAGGCGGCCATCGGCACTTTTGAAGGCGTGAAGCGCCGCCTGGAGGTGCACGTGAACACCCCCACCCTCTCCTACATCGACGATTATGCGCACCATCCCTCGGAGCTTTCGAGCGCCATCACTTCCATGCGCGACATCTTCCCCGGACGCAAGCTCACGGCCATTTTCCAGCCGCACCTGTACACCCGTACGCGGGATTTCGCGGCCGATTTTGCCAAGGCCCTGTCGGCCGTTGACAAACTCATCCTCCTGGACATCTACCCTGCCCGCGAAGAGCCTATTCCGGGCGTTACGTCCGAGATAATTTTCAAGGATGTCAGCGCCCCCGAAAAGGTTCTGCTCAAGAAAGAGGAGCTGATGGACTATCTGGCCGATGAGCCCATAGATGTGCTGGCCACCTTCGGAGCGGGCAACATAGACCGTTTCATTGAACCCATTACCCAGCTATTGAAAAAACGTCCATGAAGCCTATTGTACGACATAGCCTGGGCCTGCTTCTGACAGCCGCCTGCGCCGCCGTCTGGGTGCTTACCACCGGGATGGCGCGGCGGGAACTGCTCACCCGCACCTGCCAGGGGAAAGGCAAACTGCAAGTGACGGTGACCGACTCCTTGGAGCGCCGCTTTGTGGCCAGGGCCGACGTGCAGGAATGGTTGGACAAGGAATACGGGGCCTACGCCGGACTCCCGTTAGACAGCGTGGACCTCACGAGAATTGAAAAGCTCATTTGTTCCCACAGCGCCGTCCGGGACTGCGAAGCCTGGATTACGGATGACGGCGTGCTGCACGTGGAACTGAGCCAGCGGCAGCCTGTAATCAGGTTGGAAGACGGCCAGAATGCCTGCTATGCCGACGAAACCGGCTTCCTCTTCCCGCTTCAGTCCCGCGGCAGCGTCAAGGTTCCCGTAGTATGTGGAAAGATTCCCTTCCCTCTTCAAAAAGGCTTCAAAGGTTATCTGGAAGAGCCCGACAAAGCGCAGTGGCTGGGCCAGGTAATAGCGTTATTCCAGTATATGGAAGGGACGGTTTGGGAGAAAGATATCCAGAAAGTATTGGTTCGAGGTGACGGAGAACTGGTCTTGTACCCCGTACAAGGAAAGGAAGAGTTCCTCTTCGGTCCTCCCGTGCGCATTCCGGAGAAATTCCATCTCCTCACGGCCTATTACCGCAGCGTAGTGCCCAGCAAAGAACCGGGATACTACACCAAGGTGGACCTCCGGTACCGGAAACAATTGGTTTGCAAGAAATAAAATTCACTCAATATGGAAGAAAAATACATAGCCTCCATTGATTTGGGCAGTTCCAAATTCGGCATCTGCGTAGCGCGGGTGAACGGGGACGACGTCCAGATTGTCTATTACAAGGAGACCCCCTCGGAGGGTATCCGCGCCAGCCTCATCGCCAATCCGATGAAAGCTTCCCAGAGACTGAAGGAAGCCGTCCGGGAAGCCGAGCAGGAACTTATGATTCAAATCCTCCAGGTGGTAGTGGGGATGCCCCGCAACGAGGTGGCCCAGGTGACGGCATCGGCCCGGATAGACCGGTCCAATCCCGACGACTACATTTCCGCGGAAGAGGTGGCCACCCTCAAATCCATTGCCCTGGAGACCTACCCGTTAGATAATCCGGAAAAACAGATTATCTACGGCGCCGTGGCCCAGTCTTTCTCCATCGACGACGAGATTCAGCTGGTGGAAGACGAGGTGGTAGGTACCCTCAGTTCGTCCCTGGAAGGGAATTTCAAGGTGTTTGTGGGCAACCGGACCGCTACTACGGCCTTGGACAAGATTTTCAACCAGCTGGGCATTTCCATTGCGAAAAAGTATTTCCTTCCGGAAGTGGTAGCCCGCACCGTCCTCACGGATGAAGAGCGTTCCAGCGGCGTGGCCATGGTGGATGTGGGCGCAGGCGTCACATCCCTGGCCATCTACCACGGAGGCATCATGCGCTACTATGCTTCCATCCCCTTCGGCGGAAAGGCCATCACGGGAGACGTGCGGACAGAGTGTTCCATTTCTGAAAATCTGGCCGAAAAAATCAAGAAACGCTTTGGAGCATGCATGCCCGGCAAGCTGGCTTCCCTGAGCGAGAAAGTGCTCCAGATCAGGACTACGGAGCCCTACAAAGAGGTGCCGGTACGCTATATTTCCGAAATTATTGACTGCCGCTCCCGCGAGATTGTGGAAGCCATTCTCTACTACATCCAGGAGAGCGGCCTGCAGAATTCCCTGCGCAGCGGGATAGTCATCACCGGAGGCGGGGCCGAGCTGGCCAACTTCATCTCCTTAGTGAAAGAAATGTCCGGCTACGAGGTTCGCAAGGGCTATCCCCGCTTTATGTTCTCCGCCTCGGTGGGAAGCGGCGTGTATGCCACCGGTGCCACATCGGCCATCGGCATGGTGCTGGCCGCCAAGGACGACAATCTGCCGGACTGCGTAACGGTTCCGGAAAAGGTTGAAGAGCTGGAGGAAGAGATGATGGAGGTGGAAGTGACGGACGAGACCCCGGCCCAGAACACCATTTCCGACGAGGAACTGGAGAGCGGCCAGACGGGTAACCTCATTTCTCCCGAAGAGTTTGGAGAGGCCGTGAAGAAGGAGAAGAAGACCACCACTGTGAAGGTGAAGAAGAGACCCGGCATCCTGGGCATTGCCTGGACCAAGCTGAAGAATACGGCCCTGGATTTTTACGATGACGAAAACAAGGAAAACACTCAGGAGTAACAGCGATGAAAGAAGACTATAAGAAAGATATCATTCCCAACGACTGGAATGACGATAATGCCATCATCAAAGTGATTGGCGTAGGTGGTGGCGGCTGCAACGCCGTTAACTATATGTACAGGCAGAACATCCAGGGCTGCAGCTTCATTGTGTGCAACACGGATGCCCAGGCGCTTCAGATTAGCGAGGTACCCGTGAAAATCCAGATGGGGCAGAACGGCCTGGGAGCCGGAACGGACCCTACCGCCGGCCGCAACGCCGCCCTGGAAAGCCAGGACGAGATTGCCCGCAAGGTACTGGACTGCGGAACCAAGATGCTCTTCATCACGGCCGGCATGGGCGGCGGCACAGGCACTGGCGCTTCTCCTGTCATTGCCAAGATGGCCAAGGACCGCGGCATCCTCACCGTGGCCGTAGTCACCATTCCCTTCCGCAACGAGGGCAATGAAAGCCAGTCCAAAGCGGTGGACGGCATCCACGAGCTGGAAAAGAACGTGGACTCCCTCCTTATCATCAACAACGAAAAGCTGTACCAGTTTTTCGGAGACACCCTCATCCATGAAGCCTTTCCCAAGGCCGATGAAGTGCTGGCCACGGCCGTTCGCGGCATCATCGAGGTCATCAGCTGCCCCGGCTACATCAATGTGGACTTCCAGGATGTGTGCAAGATGATGCGAAACTCCGGCATGGCCCTGATGGGCAGCGGCGAAGGGACGGGCAACGATCGCCTGGAGATGGCCGTCAAGGGCGCTTTCGAGAGTCCGCTGCTGAACGACTTCGACCTCAAGACCGCCAAGAACGTGCTGGTGAACATCACTACCGGCAACAATGAGCGCGGCGCCAAGATGAGCGACCTTGAGAGAATTGACGAAATGATTACCCAGTACACCGGAGACGCCAACCATTTCAAGAAGGGAATCGTCTGGAATGACGATCCCGAGTTTGGAGACAAAGTGCGCATTACGGCCATTGTGACCGGGTTCGAGATGGACCTGGGCGGTCTGGGCCTCAACAAAGACCTGGGCAACCTGGTCATCATCGACGAGAACTTTCAGTGGGAACAGCCGCGCCACGAAGGCGAGGTCTCCATCCCCGCCGGCCCCGACACCATCAAAATCGGCTACAACAACTCCGACAACGCCAAAACCTACAACTTTGCCTCGGAGCACAAGCCTGCCCTGTGCGTCGGCCCCGGCGAAAAGAAGGCCGATTTGGAAATCATCCCCGCCATCCGCCGTTCCCACAGTTAGCCCTTCCCGGCCCCAATCGGCCAACTACTTACTAATAAGCAATTTACGTTCCAAGGGGTGCACTTCCAGGTGCACCCCTTGGAACGTAATCTACTTACAATCAGCGAACTAATTGTTTTCGGTGGATTTATTTACAAATCGCTGCAATCGGGCAAAACAGAAAAAATCTTCACATTTTTTTTTACTATTGCATTTCTTTCGAAATAATTGCCATATAATTGTTGCCTCAATTATTTTGGATTATGAGAGGCCACAAGCGAAAATTCTTTCCGGAAAGTTTTGATCACATCTTTCAACATGCCTTGGGGTATCGGGTTATCTTCTACTCCCTGGAAGACAGGCTTGTCTTTTATACCATCTTCGCGGTGGCAGCCTGGCGCTATGATGTGAAAGTGCTTACCCTTGCCCTGATGTACAATCACTTCCACACCATCATCCACTGCGTATCGTCCAAGGTGCGGGCGCTTTTTATCGGCACAGTTACCTCCACTTTCGCAATGGCTTTCAACAGAGACATCGGCCGAAAGGGGGCGCTTTTTGAAAAAGCGTATGGCAATGCGCCCAAATCTTCGGAGAAGAAAATACGCACCTGCATCGCCTACAATTTCAACAATTCCGTGGAGAAGGGGCTTTTCACCCGGGCCGAGCAGGACCGCTGGAACTTTCTCGCCTATGTGGTGAGTGATCATCCGTTTTCAAAACCACTCATTCCGGGCCGGATTCCCCACAGGATGCAATGGAGACTGAAGGAAGTGGATGCACACGTAAGAGACAAGGCTTATATGCGCTACGCAACCCTGCGTCGCCTGTTCAAAGGTCTCGGCGGTGACGAGCGGGAGCAACTGACCGACTACATCATAAGCCACTTCCGCCCCTTCGACATTCCGGCCCTCCTAAACTTCTACAAAGACTACCCGTCAATGATTCTTGCCGTCAATTCCAACACCGGCAGCGAATATGAGATTAAGGAGGAATATCGGCCCGATTCCGACTGCATCTATACACAAATGCTGGAAGTGATTGACCATTCATCTTTTGCCGATAAACCGCATGCCATTCTATCGGCATCTATAGAGAAGAAAACGCAGATTGCCTTCCAGCTTAAAAAGCTCACCGGCGCCCTGGACTACCAGATTGCCCGTCTGCTTCACACTTAACACGCTGTATTTTACATACTTACACGTAGAGGGGTGCACCCGCAAGTGCACCCCTTCATGTATAATTTGCTGTCAGTCAGCCACTTAAGCGTTGGACTTATTTACGGCCCAGACGCTCGGCGACGAAACTCATGCGGCGGGCGAACTCTTTCCGGCCGATAAAGCCCAGGATGGCGGCGATGCCCAGGCCGCTGGCGGCGCCCGTGAGGGCCAGTCGCAGGCTGTTCATCACCTTGCCCATGGGAAATTCGTTCTTCTTGATGTATTCCTCCAGAACGGACTCAAGGACATCGGCCGACATGGTGCCGCGGTAAGTGTCCAGATCGTCGAAGCCGAAGGCGGCGCCGGTGATATACTGGCAAACCTCGAAGCAGTTTTCGTAGTGCTCTTCCTTCCAGAATTTGTCCACGTCCTTGGCCAGGAAGGGGGCGGTGGCGGCATCGTCAAACACCTTGGCGCGGGGATCTACGGGCCGATTGGGGTCCACAGGCTTGGTGGGAAGCCCGGCTCCGGCCTTCACGCCGAAGGCCTCGAACTGCTCCGGGGAGACAAAGAGGTAAGCGGCGATGTCCCACATATCGGCCACGAAGGTGGCACGCTCCTTCACCAGCTCTACCACTGCCTGCACGTACTCACGCGTAAAGATGTGATTGGCGAAATCGGCCCCGAAACCTTCGAAGCCGACGCCGGCGGTGAGGGCGTTGCAAGGGCAGTCCACCACCTTGATGCCGTGGTTCTCCAGCACGGGAATGAACAGGTCCGTGAGCTGGGCCGTCGTTTTCAGGCGAAGATATTCCTTGTTGTACCATTTGGCTTTGTCCGGGTTGAATTTAGCACCGGCTTTCTGCACCTTGTCCAGCGAGAAGGCCTGTACCAGTTCCTGCAGGGTGAACATTTCGCGGTCATCTCCGGGGTTCCAGCCCAGCATGGCCAGCAGGTTCACGAAAGCCTCGGGGAAGTAGCCGTCTTCCCGGTAGCCGTGGGACACTTCTCCCGTTTCGGGATTCTTCCAAGCCAGCGGGAACACCGGAAAACCCAGTTTGTCGCCGTCGCGCTTGGAGAGTTTGCCGTTGCCTATGGGTTTGAGCAGCAGGGACAGGTGGGCGAAGCGGGGCATGGTATCCGTCCAGCCGAAGGCCTCGTACAACAGATAGTGCAGGGGCAGGGACGGCAGCCACTCCTCGCCGCGAATCACCTCCGTAATTTCCATCAGGTGGTCGTCTACTATGTTGGCCAGGTGATAGGTGGGGAGCTCATCGGCCCTCTTCCACAGCACCTTGTCGTCCAGGGTGTCCGTATTCACTTCCACGTGGCCGCGGATGAGGTCGTCCATTTTCACGATGCGGTTCTCCGGCATCTTGAAGCGGACGGTCCAGTCCGTAGTGGTTTCCAGCAGGCGCTTCACCTCATCGGCCGATAAAGTCAGTGAGTTGCGCAGCTCCTTACGGGAAGCGGCGTTGTACATGAAAGTTTGTCCGGCGGCCTCGGCGGCTGCGCGGCGCTCGTTGAGCTCATCGGCACTGTCGAAGGCATAGTACGCCCAGCCGTTTTGGACAAGCTGCTCGGCATATTGCCGATAGATGGGCCTCCTCTGGCTCTGGCGGTAAGGAGCGTGGGGGTGCTTTTCGGAGGCCGCCCCCACAACCTTGCCGTTTTCATCCACGCCTTCGTCGGGAATAATGCCGCACCAGCGCAGGGCCTCTATGATATACTGCTCGGCTCCCGGCACAAAGCGGTGGGAGTCCGTATCCTCGATTCGGATAATGAAATCTCCACCTTTCTGCTTGGCGTACAAGTAGTTATACAGTGCCGTACGCACACCGCCCATGTGCAGCGGGCCGGTAGGAGAAGGAGCAAATCTTACACGTGTTCTTCTTTCCATGGTAATGCAATTGGAGGTGCAAATTTAGCAGATTCTGCTCATATTTCCAACGGTCCGCATCCGCCTGGTCACATAAGCATCTAACTAACAGCTGATTACGCATA
>CAJOLS010000020.1 GCA_905235535.1 uncultured Bacteroidales bacterium | reverse complement strand
CTTCAAGCAGCCTGTGAGGCACAGGGCCCCGCAGAACAGCGCAACGAGCAAAGATTTTTTTTGCATAGCGTTTAAATTAATTTGGATAATTAGTGATTGTTTGATTGTTTGATTTTCTAAGTGGTCTGGATTCACAAAAAAGCGCAGCCAGAGCTATCGCGGAGACCGCGCTTCTGTATTATTTTTTGTCCTTGATGTTGTTTGTTTTTTAATAGTTTCTACCTTAATAATAATGGGCTAGTTCTAAGCAGAACACCGACCCAGGTTTTTGCCTGAGCCCTTTATAGCCATATTGTTGCACAATACACCCATGAATACACGCATGTGTTGCAAGCACAAATATAGGTCATTTTTTATTTTCTGCAAAAAAATTTCGTGAAAAAAATAAAAGTTTTTAACTTTGTCGAACAGAGGTCTGTATTCATAAAATTATTTAAAATGTCCGCCGGTTCTCAAATGGGAATTGTCGGGTTATACTTTTATCTTTATTTTTATGAAACGCATTCTATTAGCCTTATCTATCCTCCTGCCTCTGAGCGCTTTAGCTCAGACGCAAAGTGCCTGTCTCAAGCGCGTAGGCGATGAGATGAAGGTAAAGGCCGATATCCAGCTCACCCAGCAGATGCTGAAGGGCGCAAAGACCTTTGTCCTTACTCCCCAGATTACGGACGGAGAGAACGTGGTGAAGCTGAGTCCTGTCGGCATGTATTCCAAGGATAAGTTTTATCCCAACCTGAGCGCCTATGGCGTGGCGGAAAAGGCCGCCTATTCCAAGAAGGACCTTCCCACCGTGGTTACGGTGGAAGAATCCGTTCCCTATGACAAGTGGATGGACGGCGCCCGTCTGGAGCTGGTCCACGAGTATGAGGGCTGCTGCGGAGACAGCGGCGTGGAAGAAGTGGAAGAGATTGCCAAGTATGTGGAGAAGTGCATTGAGTTCACTCCCGCCTTCCGCACGATGGATCCCGAGAAGATGAAGAAAATCGAGACCATCACCGGTGAAGCCGTCATCGACTTCCCCGTGAACGGCACCGCCCTCAACGAGAAGTATCACAACAATACCGCGGAGCTGGCCAAGATTACCAACTCCATCGACCAGATCAAGGCCGCCAAGGAGACGGAGATTCTGGATGTGGTCATCAGCGGTACCGCTTCCCCGGAAGGCAAATACTCCGTGAACGAGCGTCTGGCCGCCGGCCGTACCCAGGCTGTCTATAATTATGTAGTGGCCAAGTACGACTTCCCGAACGGTCTCATCAAGTCCCAGTCTGTTCCCGAGAACTGGGCCGGTCTTCGCAAGTTTGTGGAGGCTTCCTCCTTCAAGAACAAGGCAGACCTCCTGGACATCATTGACGGAAGCCTGGAGGCCGATGCCAAGGAAGCCAAGCTTCGTAACAGCGCCAACTGGGGCGCCATCCGCAACAACTGCCTGCCTTACCTGCGCAGCACCACTTATTCCATCACCTTCAAGACCATCGACTACGAGGCCACCGAAACCAAGGTGGATCTGGCCTATGCCGAGATGGAGAAGGGAGACTACGAGAAGGCTGCCGAGTACCTGGCCACCGCCGGAGACGACGCCGAGGCCGAATATGCCCGCGGCACCCTGGCCGGTCTGCGCAAAGACTGGAAGAGCGCTTCCTATCACTTCAAGAAAGCCTGCGACGGCGGCATTGAAGAGGCCTGCGCCTACTACCAGGAAGTGAGCCGTTATCAGTACATGAACAACTGCGGCAAGTGCTGCGACTAACTTAGCATTCGCCATCGAATAAAATCAGCCACCCCAAACCGGAGTGGCTGATTTTGTGTTAGTTACGTAATAAGGGGTGCACTTCCAGGTGCACCCCTTGAATTATAAGTATTTGGCTGGGGCCGATTTAGCTATCGGCCTCTTATTTAACCATACCGCTGAAGCCCATGAAGGCGAGGGCCAGGATGCCTACGCTGATGATGGCGATGGGCACGCCCTTGAAGGCCTTGGGAACGTTGTTCAGGGACAGATGCTCGCGGATGCCGGCGAAGATGACCATCGCAAGGCCGTAGCCCAGCGAAGTGGCGAAGGCATAGACCAGGGCCTGGCCCAGGTTGAGCATGCCGCCGGGAACAAAGGCGAACTCCTTGGTGACCACGTTGATGGCAACGCCCAGCACGGTGCAGTTGGTGGTGATGAGGGGCAGGAAGATACCCAGGGCCTGATACAGGGACGGGGAAACCTTCTTGAGCACAATTTCTACCATCTGCACCAGGGCTGCGATGACCAGGATGAAGGCGATGGTCTGCAGGAACGTGATGTTGAAGGGAATGAGCAGGTACTTGTTGATGAGGAAAGTGACCAGCGTGGCCAGCGTAATCACAAAGCATACGGCCATGGACATGCCTGTGGCGGTGCTGAGCTTGTTGGACACGCCCAGGAAGGGGCAGATGCCCAGGAACTGCGCCAGGACAATGTTATTGACGAAAATGGCCGAGATTATAATGAGAAAGTACTCCATAGCCTAGTTCTTTTTAAGGTATTTGTTGAACAGGACCATCAGGTATCCCAGGCACAGGAAAGCGCCGGGAGCCATGACAAAGGCCAGCATGCCGTCGTGGCCGCCGATGAAGTTGTAGCCGAACACGGAACCGGAGCCCAGGATTTCCCTCACCAGGCCCAGCACGGTGAGCGAGCAGGTGAAGCCCAGACCCACGCCCAGGCCGTCACAGGCGCTCTCTATCACGCCGTGTTTGTTGGCAAAGGCCTCGGCACGGCCCAGCACGATGCAGTTGACCACGATGAGCGGGATGAACAGGCCCAGGGTCTCGTACATGGCCGGGGTGTAGGCCTGCATGAGCAGCTGCAGCAGGGTTACGAAGGTGGCGATGACCACAATATACACAGGGATGTGCACCTTGTCCGGCACCACGGGGGCGATGGCCGATATGGCCATGTTGCTAAGGACCAGCACAAAAAGCGTGGCCAGGCCCATGGACAGGCCGTTGATGGCCGATGTGGTGGTGGCCAGCGTGGGGCACATACCCAGCAGGAGCACGAAGGTGGGGTTGTTCTTGACAAGCCCGTCGGTAATCATCTTGAATTTACTCATGGCAGCATCCTCCTTCATTAGATTCTTCGCTTCGCTCAGAATGACAATTGTCATCCTGAGGCCCCGCAGGGGCCGAATGGATCTCATTAAAAACAGTGAGCGCATTCTCCACCGCCAGGGTGTAGGCGCGGGAGGTGATGGTGGAGGCCGTGATGGCATCTACGTCTCCTCCGTCCTTCTTGACGGAGAGTTTCTTGATGGAGGGGTCGAAGCCCTTCCACTGGTCCATGAACTTGGCGTCGGTGGTGCACTTGGCACCCAGGCCCGGCGTCTCGGAATGGGAAAGCACGGAAGTGTTATAGACCACACCGTCCGGGGTTACGCCCACGATGAGGCTGAGGGGGCCGCCGAAGCCCACTACGGTGGACTCGATGGCATAGCCCACGAGCTTGTCCCCGTCCGTGGCCTTGTAATAGTGGCCGTCTTCATTATACTCCACTGCCGTGAAGTGGGGCAGCACCTGGGAGATGGCCTGGTTGGTCTTCTCCGCTGCGGCTTTGTCTATGGGTTCTTTGGTGAGCACATAGGCGCCGCCCAGCACTGCAGAGCACAGCAGGCAGGTGAGGCCCAGCACCAGAACCATGTTGGTAAGATTGGATTTTGCAGCCATACCTACTTCCTCCCGAATTTTTTCTGTTTGAACCACATGTTAAGCAGCGGCACCACAGAGTTCATGATAAGGATGGCGAAGGAAACGCCTTCCGGATAAGAGCCGAAGTAACGGATCATCATGGTAAGGAAGCCTATTCCCACACCAAACACGATGCCGCCCTTCACGCTCATGGGGCTGGTGACATAGTCCGTTGCCATGAAGCAGGCACCCAGGATGAGACCGCCAGTGAGGAGGTTGAACACAGGGTCTGTGAAGCGGGCCGGGTTGATGCCCCAGAAGATGAGGGACGTGACGGCCACGGTGGCAAAGATGGTGAGGGTGATCCAGGGCTTGACAACCCGGCGGATGCACAGGTACACGAAGCCGGCCAGCAGGGCCAGGGCGCAAACCTCACCGGCGCTGCCGCCCAGGTTGGCGAAGAGAAGGTCCTGATAGCTATAGGCCGATGTAAGCTCCTGCACGGTGGCACCTTGCATGAGGCCTTCCTGGATGGCGCCCAGCGGAGTGGGGCCGGAAACGGCGTCCACAACGCCCTGGGGAGCGCCCCAGGTGGTCATGTAAGTGGGGAAGGAAACCAGCAGGAACACGCGGCCCACCAGGGCGGGGTTCCAGATATTCTGGCCGATGCCGCCGAAGGTGAGTTTGGCCACGCCGACGGCCACCACCGAGCCAATCACGATAACCCACCAGGGAGTGGTGTAGGGCACGTTCAGGGCCAGCAGCATACCGGTAATGACGGCCGATAGGTCTCCGATGGTGGACGGCTTCTTGAGCATATACTTGGTAATGGCCCATTCCAGCAGCACGCAGGAGGCCACGCTTACGGCCATGACCACCATTTCCCTCCATCCGTAGAAGATGAAGGAGCAGATGACGGCCGGCAGCAGCGCAATCACCACATCCATCATGAGGGACCGGGTGGAGTCCTTGGAGTGGATGTGCGGTGACGGTGATACAAGCAATTTATTCATAGTCCTTTACTTTTTATCGGTTTGAGCGGCTTTGGCAGCCTCGGCGGCGGCTTTGGCGGCAGCTGCGCGTGCGCGGATGGCGCCTGACACACTGCCCTTGCCTATGCGGATGTTGTCCAGCAGCGGAATGTGGGCGGGACAGGAATACAGGCAGCAGCCGCATTCGATGCAGTCCTGGGCGGCGTTGGCCTCCAGGGCTTCCACATCCCCTGCCTTGGAGAGCTTGTTCAGCAGGAACGGCTCCAGGCCCATGGGGCAGGCATCGGCACATTTGCCGCAGCGGATGCAGTTGGTCTCACGCTGGCGCCTGGTCTGTTTTTCCGTGAGGAAGAGCAGGGCGCCGGTTCCCTTGACGGTGGCGGCATCCAGGTTGGCCACGGCGCGGCCCATCATGGGACCGCCGCTGATGATTTTGGCGGCATCCTCCGGAACGCCTCCGAGGTAATCTACAATGTAACGAAGGGGCGTTCCCACCCTCACCAGCAGGTTGGCCTGTTTGGGGAAGCACTCTCCCGTTACGGTTACGGAATTGTCCACGATGGGTTTGTTCTTCTGCACGGCATCGTACACGGCCAGGGCCGTGGCTACGTTCTGCACAACGGCGCCTACGCTGATGGGCAGGGCGCCGGAGCCCACCTGGCGGTGCATCACCGCGTCTATGAGCTGCTTTTCACCGCCCTGGGGGTACATCATCTTCATCACCATCACGTCTATGCCGCTGTATCCCAGTTTGGCAATGACTTCGCGGACGTGGGCAATGGCCTCGGGCTTGTTTTCCTCGATGGCAATGGTGCAGGGAACGTCTCCCATGGCCTTTTTGAGGAGGGCGGCGCCCACCACCACCTGCTCTCCCTTCTCCAGGAGGGTGCGGAAGTCGGAGGTGAGGTAAGGTTCGCACTCGCAGCCGTTGATGATAACCCTCTCGCACTTGGAACCCGGAGGCGGGCTCAGTTTCACGTGCGTGGGGAAGGTGGCGCCGCCCAGGCCCACGACGCCGCCCAGCTTCACCTTTTCGATGATGGCCTTGGGGTCTTCGGGGATGGTGGTGACGAGGGTGTCCGTGGTGTCTATGCCATCGGCCCACTCATCCCCTTCCACGGTTATTTCGATGTGGGTGGAGGGGCGGCCGGCCAAATCGGCCCTGGGGGCTATGGACTTGACGGTTCCACTTACGGAGGAGTGGATGAAGGCGCCCACGAAACCGCCGGGTTCGGCAATGACCTGGCCCACTTTCACCTTGTCTCCCACGGCCACGCAGGGCACGGAGGGAGCGCCGATGTGCTGGGACATGCCGATGTACACGGTGGGGGCGATGGGAAGCGGGGTAATGGCGCATTCCCGGGAAATCTTGTTGTCGTGCGGATGTACACCGCCGATGGAGAATGTATTCTTACTCATTTGCGGCCTCCTTTGCTTTTTGTTGACGCAGCTTGATGCGCTCCTTGACGGCGTCCTTGTCCAAGGGCTTGGGGAAATTGACGCCGTGGATGGCGCCGGTGGGGCACATGGCCTCGCACTCACGGCACAGCTTGCACTTGGCGGGGTCTATGTACGCTACATTGCCTTCCACGGTGATGGCCTCGTGGGTGCAGGTTTTGGCGCAGATGCCGCAGCCTATGCAGGCGTTGGCGCAGGCCTTCTTGGCCACGGGGCCTTTGTCCTTGTTCACGCAGCTCACGAATATGCGCATGCCGCGGGGACCCTTGGGACGGAGTTCGATGATGTGCTTGGGGCAGACCTTGGTGCAGGCGCCGCAGGCGGTGCATTTTTCCTGGTCCACCACCGGCAGGCCGGTGACGGGGTCCATGGACAGGGAACCGAACTGGCAGGCGTTCACGCAGTCTCCGCAGCCCAGGCAGCCGAAGGCACAGCCCGTGTCTCCGGTGTAGAGGAGGGACTTGACGTTGCAGGAGGCGAAGCCGTCGTACCGGTTCACCTTGGGACGGGCCTCGCAGGTGCCGTTGCAACGGACCACGGCCACCATGGGGGCCTTCTGAGTTACCTCGTAACCCAGGATGGCCGCCACCTTGGCCATGGTTTCGTTGCCGCCCACCGGACAGAAGTTGTTGTCCAGGTTGGGGGCTTTCACCGCAGCCTCGGCAAAAGCACGGCAGCCGGCGAAGCCGCAGCCGCCGCAGTTGGCGCCGGGCATCACCTTCTCCACCTCATCAATGCGGGGGTCTTCCTCCACCTTGAACTTCCGGGCTACCAGGTAGAGCACCAGAGCCAGAACAAGGCCCAGGACGGTAATCACCGCAACGGTCCAGATGATAATGTTTACCATAGTTATCCTTTTATTGTAAATATATATTCGTTCTTCAGTTTATTCCTGAATAAATAGAGGAGCAGGTAGTACAGGCCGATGGCGGCTATGCCGGTGAGTCCGGCGGGCACCTCGGGGACGTGCAGGGCTGTCAGAAGAAGCACGGTGCCCAGGAGCACCACCAGCGGAATGGCGTAGCAAAGCCACACGGCCTTCATGCCCATGGAGGCTTTCAGGAGCACTTCCACCTGGTCTCCCACGCTGTGGAAGGCATAAGGGTCCGTGGGAACGTCCACGGTTTTTTCGGCCATATCGGCCATGCCACACAGGCCGGCTGCGTGGCATTCCCCGCAGGCTGAGTGCTGCAGGATGGATACGGTGGTTACTTCGGGGGTAATCCTTACTATCTTTCCGGTATGACTAACGCTTTCGCTCATCGGTCCATGCGTCAAAAGGGTTCTTGAGGCCGTTCCAGCCGCTGATCCAGGCCTGTACGGCTCCCAGCTTGAGGGGAACCTTGGCGGCCACGGGAATGCGGTTTTCATCGGCCGATATCCATAGGTGCAGATTCTCGTTGCCGTCGAAGAGGGCGCCCTGCACCACCGAGCAGGACAGGTGCCAGGCTTTGAGGCGGCGGCCCATCTTGCGGATTTTGAGGTTTTCCTTGCCCTGGCCTTTGATGTACACGTCAAATACGTTGTCGTCTATGGCGAAACGGAGATGCGTGATGGTGCCGTTCTGATAGGAGCTTTCGTCCAGACGGCGCATGTGGTACAGGAGGGCGATGAGGTCGTACTCTCCGGGCTTGACGGGAATCTGCAGTTTCTGGGGAGGTTTCTTGTCGAAGGTGACATCGGCCTCGATGATGCCTTCCTCCCAGTTAAAGTTAAAGTCGTTGGAGGCCTCGTAGCCGCCTTCGAAGGTGCTTCTGGTAAAACGCAAGGGGCGCAGGTCCGAGGCCCGCACCCAGCTCTGGAGGTCTTCCCTTATCTTGTAGATGCGGTCGAAGAACGGGACCGTCCACGCCTTGGCCGCAAGGTGGTATGCCGGCTGGCCCTCCCATTCCAGGGAATCCACCTGCAGGCGGGCAGTGCCCACTTCCGTGTTGATGGCGCCCCATTTGTACATGATGGAGAGGGTTACGGTTTCGCCTTCGCAGAAGGGGTAATTTCCCTGGGCAAAGGCGAACGGGGCTGCCAGGCAGAGGCACAGTATGAGAAGCCACCTACGCACTAGAAATCCTGCTGGTCTTCAAAATTGTAGTTGCCGTCCTGGGGGCCGGGGTCGTTCACGGCGCTGGCCACGGGAACCTGCCGGGCATAGACGTCCAGGCTCTGGTCCGGCTCTATGAACTTGACCTGGTTGGCCTTGTACTTCATTTCAATGTCGCAGACCTCTCCGTTACGGTGCTTGGCAATGACGATGTATGCCTTTTCCCGGTCTTCCGGGTTTTCGCTCATGCCCACGAAGTCCGGCCTGTGGATGAAGATGACCATATCGGCATCCTGCTCTATGGAACCGGATTCACGGAGGTCGCTCAGCTGGGGCTTTCCGGTGCCGCCGGTGCGCTGCACGGCGTTACGGGACAACTGGGACAGGGCTATGATGGGAATGTTGAGCTCTTTGGCGGTGGCCTTGAGGGTACGGGAAATGGCGGCTACTTCCTGCTCCCGCAGGCCGCGCAGCTCTACGGGGCCCTGCATGAGCTGGAGATAGTCCACCACTATGAGACGGACGCCCTTCTGCTTGACCAGGCGCTTGGCCTTGGTTCGGAATTCCATGATGGGAATGCCGGGGGTGTCGTCTATGTACAGGGGGGCCTTGGCCAGGCGCTTGAGGGTGTCTTCCAGCTGCACCCACTCATACTGCTCCAGCTTTACGCCGCCCTTGATTTTTTCTCCGGAAAGGCCGCTCTCGGTGGTGATGAGACGCTTTCCCAGCTGGTCTGCGCTCATTTCCAGGGAGAACACGGCTACGGGCATGTTGCTCTCTACGGCCGCGTTGCGGGCAATGTTGAGGGCGAAGGCCGTCTTACCCACGGAGGGGCGGGCGGCCAGGATGATGAGGTCGCTCTTTTGCCAGCCCTGGGTGATGCGGTCTATGGACGGATAGCCGGAAGGGACGCCGGAGAGGCCGGTGGTGTTTTGCAGTTCCTGGAGGTTGTCCAGCACCTCGTTGATGATGGAGCCAATGTCCTGGACATCCCTTTTCACGTTGTTCTGGATGGCCGCAAACACCTTGGTCTGGGCGTTGTCTATGAGGTCGTCCACGTTGGTGGACTCGTCAAAAGACTGTTTCAGAATTTCGTAAGAGGCGGTGATGAGGTCCCTCTGGATGGTTTTCTGCTTGAGGATTTTGATGTAGTACTCGATGTGCGCGGCGGCGGCGATGTTCTGGGACAGGCCGGCCAGCACAACGGGGCCGCCCACGGCCTCCAGGTTGCCCTTGGATCGCAGCTTTTCGCTCACGGTGACAAGGTCCACGGAGACGTGTTCGTTCACCAGTTCCGACATGGCCTCGAAAATCATGCGGTGCTGCGGGCTGTAGAAACAGGCCGCAGAGAGTTCCTCCATGGATTCGTCTATGGAGGCGGGCTCTACCAGCATGGCACCCAGCACGGCCTCCTCTACGTCCAGGGCCTGCGGGGGTTTGTTCCCCATGAGGGTTTCCAAGTTGAGGGGCTCTGCCGGGTGGCGGGTCTTGCGGGGGCTGTCGGCCATTGCGGGCTGCTATTCGAAATCCGGGTTGATGATGATGCGGCCGCAATGTTCGCAGATGATGAGCTTGCGGTTGGAAGCAATCTCTACGCGGCGCTGGGGAGTGATGGTGTTGAAGCATCCTCCGCAGGAGTCTGAGTTGTAGATGCCCACCACGGCCAGGTGGTTGTGCACGCTTTGGCGGATGCGCTCGTAGGCGCTCATGGTGCGGGCGTCAATCTTGGCGGCGCATTCCTCGCGGCGGGCGCGGAGCACGGCCTCTTCCTTGGCGGTTTCCTCCACGATGTTTTCCAGCTCTTCCTTCTTGGCCTTGAGGTCTTCCTGGCGGATGGTGAGGCGGTCTTTGAGCTCTTCGGCCTCGGCCTTCTTGGAGCCAATCTCGAAGCGGGTGTCGCCAATGGTTTTCTCGTCAATCTGGCGCAGGAGCTCCTGGTTCTCGATTTCCTTGTTCAGGGAATCGTACTCGCGGGAATTGGCGATGGTTTCCAGCTGGCGCTGGTACTTTTCGATGGTGCTCTCGTGCTCGGAGATGGAGAGCTTGGCATCGGCAATGTTGCGATTGAGCTGGTCCACCACGGCGGCAAGGGCGGCGCTGCGCTCCTTGAGGGTGGAGATTTCTTCTTCCAGGGCCGCTACCTCTGCCGGCAGTTCGCCTCTGAGCTGGAGAATCTTGTCAATCTCGGAATCCGCGGCCTGGAGCTGGTAGAGGGTTTTGAGCTTTTCCTCCACGGGCATATCGGAATCGGCGAAACTCTTCTGCAGCGACACAAAAGTTTCCCTGTTGTCGATGGGGGCCTCCACTTTCTTGGCGGCGGTGGTTTTTTTGGTTGTTGCCATAAAAATTATAAATGCATTTAGTAATTACAAACCAAAGTAGTGGACAGGGTTGCTCCTGCCCATGTTGGCACTTTTGTAGCTTGCAAAGGTAGGAAATTTTTTCCGTATCTCTGACAAGAAAATGTCCACAATCTCCACTTCGCTTTCAAAATGGCCGATATCCATGACCATGAAGCCTGCGGGAGTGAAGAAATTGTGGTAGGAGATGTCTGCCGTAATGTACAGCTGGGCGCCTTTGGACATGGCCAGCTGAATCTCTCCCCCGCCGCTGCCGCCCAGGACGGCCACCTTGGTGACGGGGGTTTCCAGCGGCTTGGAACTGCGGATGACGCCCAGGCAGAAACGCTCTTTCACGTATGCGAGGGCTTCTTTTCCGGTCATCGGCTTTTCAAACTCTCCTATGCAGCCCAGGCCCACGGTGCCGTCTTCTTCGGGAACCATGATGGCTACGTTCTTCAGGCCCAGACGGCGGGCCATGGCGCCGCTAACCCCGGCTATGACTTTGTCGGCCGTGGTGTGGGCGGCATAAACGGCCACGCCGGAGCGCACGGCCTGCATGATGGCGGCGCCCACGGGGTCTTTGCCGTCTATGCGTTTGATGCCCTTGAAGATGAGGGGGTGGTGCGTGACCACCATGTCGCAGCCCTTCTCCACGGCTTCCCGGATGAGCTCCGGGGTGCAGTCGAAGCCCACCATCACTCCGTGGACTTCGTCTTCTGGAGAGCCGATGATGAGGCCGCTGTTGTCCCAGCTTTCCTGGATGCGGAGCGGGGCAAACACCTCCAGCGCCGCGGTGATGTCTCCTACTTTCATAATGCCTTGCGTACTTGTACCAGTTCTTCGCGGATGCCCCGGAGGATGCCGATGGCCTTCACGCGCCTGTCCACGCTGCGGTGGTCTTCCGTGAGGCGCTGCTTGGCACCCTCCAGCGTGAGGCCCTGGTTCTTGAGCAGGTACTGCACCTGCCGCAGGGTTTCCACGTCTTCGGGATGGTACAGGCGGTTGCCCTTGGCGTTGCGCCGGGGCTTGATGAACTTCTCGAAGTAGTTGCTCCAGTAGCGGACGGCCGATGCGTTTTCTCCCAGCATCCCGGCCACTTCGCCCATTGTGTAAATCATTTTAGCCATAACCTTACAAAGGTACAAAAAAAACAGATTCTTCGCTATCGCTCAGAATGACAAAGTTGTCATCCTGAGGCCCGCAGGGCCGAAGGATCTTTATTTCTTCGCAGGTTGGTGGGAGAAGGAGCGCCGGGGACCCTCGGCCTCCAGCCATTTCTGGTGGTCAAAGGCTTCTCCAGGGTACGCATACGGGCCCTCGTGGTCTATCTGGAAGGCCATGTAGGTGATGGGAAGCCCCATCTGGAGAAACATTTTCTCGTAAAAAGTCTGCACTTCTCTCACCTCAGAAGGCAAAACAGCTGTACTGTGATACACATCCGTGTCTTCGTGCAACACTCTCAGCGTGTTGCACTCTGCCACCGCCCGGGTGTATTCGTAGAGATAGCGGGAATCGGTTTTGAGGTGCACCAGGCCGCCGGGCTTCAGGAAGCTGCGGTAGCGGGCCAGAAAAAGCGGGGAGCTGAGGCGGGCGTTTTCGGAGCCGCGCAGCTGAGGGTCTGAGAAGGTGAGCCATATCTGGGACACCTCTGTGGGGCCGAAGAAGGCGTTGATGAACTCTATGCGGGTTCTCAGGAACGCCACGTTGGGAAGGGCGTTCTCCGTAGCGTATTTGGCTCCTTTCCACAGGCGGGCGCCCTTGATGTCCACGCCTATGTAGTTGACGTCCGGGTTCCGGAGCGCCAGGGCAATGGTATAGTCTCCTTTGCCGCAGCCCAGCTCCAGTACGATGGGGTTGCTGTTGCCAAACATATCGGCCCCCCAGCGACCCTTGATGGGGTGGGGGTTCAGCTTGAGCTCCTTGGAGCCGGGCTCTTTGGCCAGGATGGCCGATGCGTCCGGCTGCAAAAGGCAGCGGAAGGTCTCGTTCTCTGCGAATTTCTTTAACTTGCCGTGACCCATAAAAACTTATATATCAGCACTTTACGAATTATCCTCCGGGTAAAATAGAAGGGAGGGAAAACCGTAAACTATTCTCTGTCAGTAGATTCCGAAAAACGGGCTTTGCGGCGCACCACCAGGCCCAGGCCGCGGAGGGGAACCATCTCCAGGCGGTCTTCCTGGCGGAAGGTGAGGGTCCAGAGGCCGGGCTGGAGGGGAGCCATTCCGGCCCGGTAAGGCACATAGACCTGCCGGGAATAGTAGGAGCGGCGGGTACCGTCCAGGGGCAGGTACACTTTTTCTACGAAGACGGAGTCCGAGGGCGAGCGCCATTCGGCCCTGAGGAGGGTTCCCTTGAGGGTGGCCAGGGCGTCGTGGTCTCCGTCCAGGCGGGTGAAAAGGTCAAAATCGTAGGTGGCGGTGCTGTCCGTCATATCCACCGAAAACACGTAGGGACCGCCCCCCAGCATAAACTGCTCTGTGGAGAGGGGTTCCCGGCAGGCGATGGCCAGCAGGGCCGACAGGGTGAGTATGAAAACTTTTTTCACAGATTCTTCGCTACGCTCAGTTTGACAACGGGAAACAGGATGACAGACGCTACTTCTTGTTGCGGTTGCGGTTACCGCGGCGCTTGCGCTTTTCGGGGTCGAAGCGGTTGATGGCGTCGTCTCCCACGGCGTCTATGAATTCGGGGGCGGCCGTCACTTCCTGTTTGAGGGTTTCGGGCTTTTCTCCGCGGCGGTTCATGGCCTGGATTTCCCTTACTTCATCGACCGACAGGGCAAAGGTCTGCGCCAGGGAGCCCTTCTCGTAGGAGAAGTAGAGCTTTTGCGCCAGGATGTCCGTCTTCACCAGGAATGCCTGGCCGTCTTCGAACTCTAAGGGCTCCTGCACGCGGGGGATGTGGGAATGGGCGTCCAGGTATGCGGCCACCTCGTAGTTGAGGCAGCATTTGAGCTTGCCGCACTGGCCGGCCAGTTTCTGGGGGTTCAGCGAAAGGTCTTGCGTACGGGCGGCCGATGTGGTGATGGACTTGAACTCCGTGATGTAGTTGGCGCAGCACAGTTCCCGGCCGCACACGCCCAGGCCGCCTATGAGACCGGCTTCCTGGCGGGCGCCTATCTGCTTCATTTCCACGCGGATATGGAACTCTTCGGCAAAGTCCTTGATGAGCTGGCGGAAATCTACCCGGCCATCGGCAATGTAGTAGAAGATGGCCTTGGTGCCGTCTCCCTGGAACTCCACGTCTCCGATTTTCATCTCCAGGCCCAGGTTATTGGCCAGCACGCGGGCGCGGATCATGGTTTCCTGCTCCCGGGCTATGGCCTCCTGCCAGCGCTGGATGTCGAAGGGACGGGCCTTGCGGTAGATTTTCCTGAGCTCCTGCCGGGCCGGGTCCACGCCCTTGCACCTCATCTGCCGGCCCACGATGGGGCCTTCCAGCGTCACGATGCCCAGGTCGTGGCCTGTGGCGGCTTCCACCACCACCAGGTCTCCGGTCTTGATGCTCTGCCCCGAGGCATTCACGTAAATGCCCTTGCGGGTGTTCTTGAAGCGCACCTCGAAGTAGCCGTCGAACTGCTCCTGGGAGATGCCTTTGAGCACGTTGTACACCTCCAGCTTGCAGCAGCCCTGCCGGTAGCGGATATCTTTTTCACCCGAGTCTTCGTCTGTAATGACGGTGCAGCCGCGGAAACAGTCGAACTGGATGCTTTCATTGGAGAACTCATTCATTTCATGGACATAAAATGTTAAACGTCACCCCCTCCCGAAACCCCTCCCCTCGGGGGAGGGACTTGAAAGAGGAAAAAGTCATAAAATATATAATTGATTCACCATGTCGGTGAAGAGGATTTTCTGGTTCACATTGCGCTCTACAAGGAGCAGGGCGCGGTCCAGGCTCTCCAGGGCCTTCCGGGGGAAGGTGGGTTTGAGGGAGAGGGCCATGCGTTTGTAAAAGTCTTCCTGCCCTTGGGGCAGCCGGGCCAGGGAGGCCGATTTCTGCAGCAGGAAGATGCGGCGGAGGTCTTCCGAGGCCAGGCGGAGGAAGGTTTTCTGCTGCTCGCGTACTTTAAGGTCTGCCACGGCTTCCCCGGTTTCCAGGGCCTTGAGAAGGTCCCGGGCCACCAGGGCGTCCAACAGGTCGTGGAAGAGGTCTTGGAGCAGGATGTTTCCGGCTGCTTCCCGGGCGTGCACCTGTGCGTCGTCCTCGGGCGAAAGCGGCTGCACACGAAGGTGCAGACAGCGCGAGGAAATGGTCTGGAGCACCTTTTCGGGGGCCTGGGTGATGAGCAGGAACAGGGTTTGGCGGGGCGGCTCCTCCACCATTTTGAGGAGGGCGTTGGCCGCCGCGATGTTCATTTTTTCCGGGAGGTACATTACCACGGTGCGGTAGCCGCCCTCCACGGCGTTTAGCGACAGGCGGTCCAGGATGCTGCGGGCTTCGTACACGGAAATGCCCGCCTGCTTCCCTTCTATGCCGATGGCGTTGTAAAGTTCATTCTCGTAGAAATACGGGTTCTGCAGCACCAGCTCCCGGAAGGGAGCTATGAACTGCAGGGAAACGGGCTTGTCGGGCCCGGCTACCGGAAACACGAAATGGATGTCCGGGTGGATGAGCTTGCCCACGCGGGGATTGCCGCCGTAGAGCTGCTCCAGGAAGTTGATGACCAGGGGGAAAGCGCAGCCGCCGTCGTCCTGGTGCAGCAGGATGGCATGCGGAATGCGTCCGCTTTCCACCATCTGGGAGAGGGCCGATACTATTTCCGTATTACCAAATACCTGCATTTCAGTAGATTCTTCGCTTCGCTCAGAATGACAAGAGGTTGCTCAAAGGGGTTATTTGTCTCTGTCGGCCACGTAACGGGCCAGGGTGACGAGGGCTTCCTTTTCGCGGGACGGGGGCAGGATGCTCAGGCTTTGGAGGGCGGCGTTGATGTAGCTGTCCATGACGCCGGCGGCCTGTTCCACGCCTTTGTATTTTTCCACGAAGGCCAGGATTTCCGGGATAACCTCCGGCTTGTCGGCCAGCTGGCCAATGAGGGAGCGGATTCTCCTCTCTTCCTCTGCCGGGGCGCTGGAAAGGGCGCTCAGAAGGGGTTGGGTCATCTTCTGCTCCTTCAGGTCCTGCCCAACGGGCTTGCCCAGTTCTTCGGACGGCGGGGCATAGTCCAGAATGTCGTCCTTGATTTGGAAGGCAATTCCCAGCTTGCGCGCATAGGCCCTCACCGCGGCGACAACCTCTTCGGAGGCATCCACCGAGATGGCGGCCGACACAGCCGTCGCTACAAAGAGCGAGGCGGTTTTGTCGTAGATGATGGTGATGTATTCCTCTTCCGTGGTGTCTCCCTGGGAGGCTTTCTGCAGCTGGAGCATCTCTCCTTCGGCCAAATCGGCCAGGGTGGCGGAGAAGGTGCGCAGTACCTGCTCGTTGTATTTGTCCGCGTTCAGGATGGCGTGCATGCTGCGGGTGAGCCAGTAGTCCCCGATGAGGACGGAGGCCGGGCTGGAGAGGATTTGGGCCACGGTGGGCCTTCCCCTCCGGAGGGTGGCGCCGTCCACCACGTCGTCGTGCAGGAGGGTGGCGTTGTGCAGGAGCTCTGCGGCGGCGGCAAAGCGGATGGTGTCCCGCGCGGGCTTTCCGCAGGCGCCGGCCACCAGAAGGCACAGCATGGGCCGGAGCATCTTTCCGGGGTGCTCCCTCATCATACGGTTGGTGGAGTCCAGAAGGCCGATGTTGCTTCGCAGGTAGTACTCTATGGTAGATTCCACCTGCTCCATCCGGGGCTTCAGATACTCCTGTATGTCTTTGATGGACATTTATTTAAGCAGGGCTATCAGTTCTTTCACAGTTTCCGGGAAAGATACCAGGTCCCGGTCCTGGAGTTCCAGCATGCCCGTGTTCACAAAGTGGTCCAGAAGGGCCTTGTAGGGATTGTAGAACCCATCCAGGTTAAGGGCGAACAGACTCCCGTGATACCGGCCCAGCTTACGCAGTACATGTGTTTCCACAAATTCGTCCAGGGTGCCTATTCCGCCCGGCAGGGCGATGGCCGCCACGGATTCTTCCCGCATGCCCTCCTTGCGGGAAGACATGGTGCTGGTCCAGACCACTTTGCTCACATGCGTATTCTCCAGTCCCCGCATAAAGTTGGGAAGCACCGCCGTGTGGTGGCCGCAGATTCGCACAGACTCGTCCGTAATGGCCCCCATGGTGCCGCGGGCGCCGCCGCCGGAGATGATTCCATAACCCAAAGCGTGCAGCGCGCGAACTAATTCACGCGCTGCCGCATTGTACTTGGGGTCTATCTTGTTGCTCGCCGAGCAAAAGATGGTTACCTGTTTCATGGACAACTAAAAGAAGATGCCCAGAGAAACCCTTACGCCTTGATAGCTCTTGAGGTCTTTGACTTCGTCCACAAGCTGGTCCGTGCTGGAGACATTGCCGTTCACGAGGTTGCCCATGTTCTTGAACCACTGCACAGACAGCTGGAAGTGCTTGAACAGCTCTACACCGCCGCCCAGGCCAATGCCGTATTCCAGTTTGTTGGTAACATCCTTGACGGCGGAAATCTGGCTGTTGGGGTTCACCAGGTAGCCGATGAAAGGCTGGGCGAACACATAGGGACGGGCGATGATGAGGTCCGGACCCCACTGGACACCGGCACCCAGCTCGATGTAACCGTTGTTGAATTTGAAATCATTGACGGTGGCGCTGCCCACTTCGTCAATCTTGACGCCCTTTACCTGGTAGGTGAGTTCCGGCTGGATGGCAAAACCCAGGGGAAGGTCCAGTTTCCAGGCCACACCGGCGTGCCACAGGGTGGCGCTCTTTACACCTTCCACAACGGCCTTTGCGTTTTTGTCGGCGCTGGAGAAGTTAAGACCGCCCACAATGCCAAACTGGGCGTGAGCCACGGTAGCGGTGGCTACGAGAGCTACAATGAGAGTGAGAATTTTCCTCATAACGAATAGTTTATCAATTTATAGATTTGCATTGATTTTTTCTACAAGGGCCGGCTTGGGCATGGCGCCCACGGTCTTGTCCACCACCTGGCCGTTCTTGAAGAACAGGAGGGTGGGAATGCTCATGATGCGGTACCGGGCGGCCACTTCGTCCGCATCGTCCACGTTCACTTTCACTACGGAAATCTTATCGGCCATTTCCTCCTCCAGTTCGTCCAGGATGGGGGAAAGCATGCGGCAGGGGCCGCACCAGGTGGCCCAGAAATCCACAATGACGAGCTTCCCGCTTTGGAGAAGCTCGTCAAAATTGGTATTGGTTGCTACTTTTGCCATATATCTATATGTTTTACAAAGTACAAATATAAGCAAAATTTTGCAAAATGTGCAGTGTACTCCCCGCCACCGGCTTTACAAGGATTCCTCGACGGGCAGGACGTAGGCCCTCAGGCCCAGTTTCCGGTTGTCGGCGTCGGTCTGTCTCAGGGCGTCCATGATGCCGGGGACCAGCGCGTCGTCCACCGTGGCGAGCAGGGCGTGGTTCATCGTGGGCCAGGCGTGGGAACCCAGGTGGGGTTCCCCGTCTATGCTTCCACGGCCGCCAATCTCGGACCACACGGTGTAACCGCGCTGCCCCTGTTTTTCCAAAAGCTCCACAATCTCCTGATTGTAGGCCTGGTTATATACGATAAAAATAGCTTTCATAATAACAATAAATCTATTTTGCTTGTCGGCGGGCCCTGTGTTCGGAGATTCCGCAGTACAGCACCGGGATAATCACCAGGGTAATCAGGGTGGAGACGCTCAGACCCCAGGCCACCGTCACACCCAGGCCGCGCCACATTTCGGAGCCTTCACCGCGGCCCAGGGCCATCGGCAGCATACCCAGCACCGTGGTGAGGGTGGTCATCAGAATCGGGCGCAAGCGGCTCTTGGCCGCTTCCACGGAAGCTTCCCGCACGTTGTAGCCGCGCTCCTGCAACAGAATGGTGTAGTCTATGAGCACAATACCGTTCTTTACCACGATACCCAGCAGAATGATGACGCCGATCAGGGACATCACGCCCACGGCCATGTTGGCGCAGATGTTGCCGATGGCCACGCCCACCAGGGCGAAGGGAATGGAGAACATAATCACCAGCGGTCCCAGGAAGGACTCGAACTGGGAGGCCATCACCATATACACCAGAATCACAATGAGCAGGGCCAGGAGAATCATCTGCCCGAACATGTCCTGCTGGTTCTCGAAGTCACCGCCGATGGCCCAGCTGAGACCGTTGGGAAGCGGATTCTCCCTCATCAGCTGCTGCGTAAAGGCAACGCCGTCACTCAAGGCCTTGCCCTGTGCCATGATGCCCGTCACCTGAATGTAGCGGTCCCGGTTCTTGCGCTGGATGGTGGGCGGCACCTTGGAGTCCACGATGGAGCCCAGGTCCTTCACCCGGATACCGGCACCGGCCGCGTTGTAAACGACGATATTCTCTACATCTTCCAAAGAAGTACGGAACTCCGGCGCATAGCGCACACGGATGTTGTATTCCTCGCCGTCCTCGCGGAAGAAGGAGCTCACGGAGCCGGACATGGCGGCAGACACCGCGGCGGCAGCCTGGACGGAGGACAAACCATTGAGAGCCAGTTTCTCGCGGTCAAAGTCCACTTCGTATTCCGGCGTGTACTGGTCTCGGGACAGGAGCGCCTGGGCGAACATGCCGGAGGAGAGCATCTTGTCCCGCACTTCGCGGGCAGCCCGCTCCGTTTCCTCAAAGTCGTAACCGTAAATTTCCAGCTGCACAGAAGCACGGCCACCCATGCCCTGGCGTTCGGAAACATTGAACTTGTTGATTTCGGGG
>CAJOLS010000019.1 GCA_905235535.1 uncultured Bacteroidales bacterium | reverse complement strand
TTGGCCATAGGGGTTCCTATGGGTGAAAATTTTTGAGGAAAATTTACCAAAAAGAAACATAAAGAATTTATTGAATCATTTCAAAACAGACTCTTAAAACTAAACGATATGCCTGAGATGTCAACCAAGTTTGTCCCCAAGCACAAGGGAGACAAAAACCCCAATCCCAAGCTTTTGAAATTCGTCCGTCACGTCACGGACCGCATTCCCGGAAAAATCAAGATGGATACGGACGCCCCGGAGTACTGGGGCCTTGCCTGTATCTTTGAAGATGAAATGGACGCGACCACCCGGGAGGCTTCGCTGGACCTTCTGCTGGACATGCTGCCCGGCAATTTCTTCAAGGTAAGGAAGCATCACACGTACCAGCGGCTGCACCAGATGAATGCGCAGAAGCATTACACCCCGGACGACAAGTCCTTTGACGAGCTTTTAGACAAACTGGCATACTTCGGCATGCTGGAATACGATTACGGAGACCACTACACCAACGGCCAGGGTCCGGACCCCGGCACCACTTTCAACCGGGAAAGCCGGGAATACTGGGTGCCCATGTTTGTCCCGGGCAGTGCCGAATACACCAATATGAATGTGGAGCTCATGGACAAGCATCCCGAGCTGGCCATGTTCTTTGAGAGGATGACCTTCCTCCCTCTGGAAAAGATTACCCCCATGGTGCCCATGGGCGGCAGCGGCATAGGCATGCACGTAATTCCCGTGGAAAAGGCCATCTCCATGGAAAACCAATCCGTTGACATAGAGCACATTTCCTACTGGCTCAAAAAGTACGAAGGCCACCTGGGCGTGGGCATCTGCAGCTGCCGGTACGGCCGGAAGAAGCTGGACGAAGGCTGCGCGGACGACTACCGGGACTGGTGCATTGGCGTGGGAGACATGGCCGATTATCTGCGCGAAACCGGCCGCGGCCACGACATCACCTACGACGAGGCCATGGCCATCCTCCGCAAGGCCGAGGACCACGGCTTCGTGCACCAAGTTACCAACATTGACGGAGAGGGCAAGATTTTCGCCATCTGCAACTGCAATGTGAAAATCTGCAACGCCCTGCGCACTTCCCAGCTCTTCAATACGCCCAACATGAGCCGCAGCGCATATGTGGCCGAGGTAGATTCCAAGAACTGCGTGGCTTGCGGCCGATGCGTGGAGTACTGCCCCGCCGGCGCCGTCAAGCTGGGCCAGAAACTGTGCACCCGGCACGGCCCGCAGACCTATCCCAAGCAGGAACTGCCGGACGCATCGGCCTGGGGCCCGCACAAATGGACGGAGGATTACCGGGATAAGAACCGCATCAACTGCTACTCCACCGGCACCGCCCCCTGCAAGACGGCCTGCCCCGCGCACATTGCCGTGCAGGGATACTTGAAGAAGGCGGCCGAGGGCAAATATACCGAGGCCCTGGAGCTCATCAAGCGGGAGAATCCCTTCCCCGCCGTGTGCGGCCGCATCTGCAACCGCCGCTGCGAGGACGCCTGCACCCGCGGCACCATAGACCGCGCCGTTGCTATCGACGCCGTCAAGAAATTCCTGGCCGAAAGGGACCTCAAGGCCGAAACGCGCTTTATTCCGGAGGTGAATATCTGCTCCAATGTAGAGGAACGCTGGCCCCAGAAGATAGCCATCATTGGAGGTGGCCCGGCGGGCATGAGCTGCGCCAACTACCTGGCCACCATGGGCTACAAACCCACGGTCTTTGAAAAGAACGAGGAGCCCGGCGGCATGCTGCGTTACGGCATCCCTTCCTACAAGCTGGACAAGGCGGTAATCAAGGCCGAAATTGACATCATGAAGGAGATAGGGGTGGAGGTGAAAACCGGCGTGGAAGTGGGCAAGGACATTACCATTGCCCAGCTGCGGGAGCAGGGCTACAAGGCCTTCTACGTGGCCATAGGCTGCCAGGGAGGCAAGCTGCCCGGCATCCCCGGAGAAACGCTGCCCGGCACCACTACGGCCATAGATTTCCTGCACCAGGCCAACTGCGGGGACGTGAAGGTCTCCGGCAAGGTGGTGGTTGTAGGCGGCGGCAACGTAGCCATTGACGCAGCCCGCGTAGCCAAGCGCAGCGGCGCCTCGGAGGTGACCATGCTGTCCCTGGAAACGGAAGACATTATGCCCGCCTCCTTGGAGGAGAGGACGGAAGCCCGCGAAGACGGAGTGGTCCTGAACCCCGGCTGGGGCCCGAAGGAGGTGCTGGGAGAAGAAAAGGTTTCCGGCATTGTCTTCAAAAAATGCACGTCTGTCTTCAACGCAGAGCATAAGTTCGCCCCCACGTACGATGAGAACGAGCTCATTTCCTTAGAGGCCGATATGATTATCTTCGCCATCGGCCAGACAGTGGTGCTCAAAGACCTTTTCAAGGACACCAAGGTGGAATTCTTCCGCGGCGTGTACCCGGTGGCCGATAAACTCACCTACCAGACTACAGAGCCGGACATCTTCGTGGGAGGAGACGTTTTCACCGGCCCCAAGTTTGCCATCGACGCCATCGCCGCCGGCAAGGAGGCCGCCGAAAGCCTGCACCGCTTTGTGCAGAACGGGCACCTGACCATCGGCCGCAACCGCCGGGACTTCATAGAGCTCAACAAGCAGGATATCCTGGTGGAATCCTACGACAACGGCTCCCGCCAGGACCCTAGCGTAGTGCCCGTCAAGAGCCCGTTTGCCGAATACCACGGCACGCTCACGGAGGAGCAGGTGCGCAAAGAGACAGCCCGCTGCCTCAGCTGCGGCGCCTCCGTCGTGGACCAGAACCGCTGCATAGGCTGCGGCGTCTGCACCACCAAATGCGCCTTCGACGCCATCCACCTGCACCGCGTACACCCGGAAGCCTCCGTCATGAGAACCTCTGAAGACAAATTCAGCGGGATCCTTCCCTATATGATTAAAAGAACAGGTAAAATATTATTTAAAAAGAAATGATGCACGAACTGGGAATTGTGTTTTACATTATCCGTGACGTCAAAAAGGCGGCGCAGGAGCATGGTGTGGAGCACGTGAATGCGGTGGTGATGAACATCGGGGAGGTTTCTACGGTGGTGCCGGAGTATCTCACGGACTGCTGGCGCTGGGCGGCGGACAAGGAAGAGGTGATGCGGGGCTGCGAGCTCAAGTGCAACATCCTGCCGGCGGTAACCACCTGCAACGCCTGCGGCAAGGAGTATCCCACCGTGGAGCACGGGATCCAGTGCCCGTACTGCGGCAGTGAAGACACGGTTCTCAAATGCGGTAACGAAGTAGAAATCAAAGAAATAGAAGTATGAGTTGTTACATTGTACCCCTTGTGGAAGCGGCCGTCGTCAGTGTGTGCCGCAAGGCCGGAGTCAAGTCCGGTTTCATCGGCCGTCACCTGGCGTCCCTTGAGCTGATGCTCTGGGGAGGTTCCGTGATGCTCATTGTGGACCATGCCATCAACGGAGAACTGTTTGCCTGGACCCCTTTGGAAATGCTCCGGGTGGGGCTTCCCATGGCCGTAGGCCTCACGCTGGTGTGGCTCATCTATGCGCTGGTCAAAGAAAAAAGAGCAGAAAAAATACTAACCACTAAATAACCACAAAACTATGTTTTTCCAAGTTTACGGGGCCAACGCCCTCTCCCAGTGGGGCATGCTCATCGTTGTCCTGCTGGCACTCATTCTCCTCAATGAGTTTTCCCGCCGCACCAAACTGGGCGGCATCATTACCTTCCTGGCCATTCCGCTGGCCCTCACAGCCTATTTTCTTGCCATCTGGTGGGGCGTCCGCACCGGTGCCCAGTGGGCCCTGGAGAACCAGACGCACGTGTACATGCAGGGCTGGTTCCACTACGCCAAGCTGTATGCCGCAACGGCCGGCTGTATCGGCTTCATGATGATCAAGTACAAATGGGGCATAGGCGCCAAGCACTGGTTCAAACCCTTCCCCTTTGTGATTGTGGGCATCAACATCCTCATCGCCTGCGTGTCCGACTTTGAATCGGCCGTCATGGGCTGGAACAAATGGTGGCTCACCTCCGAGGGCGTCTGGCAGTACGGCGGCTGGCACAATGTGATGAACGGCGTGGCCGGTCTGGTGAACATCATGTGCATGACCGCCTGGTGGAACGTCTATCCATCCAAGGACAAGAAGGATATGATCTGGGCCGATATGACCTGGGTCTATATTGTCATTTACGACATCTGGAACTTCGCCTACACTTACAACTGCCTGCCCACGCACAGCTGGTACTGCGGTATTGCCCTGCTGCTGGCCCCCACCGTGGCTGCCCTCCTGTGGAACCGCGGCGGCTGGATCCAGAACCGCGCCAACACCCTGGCCATCTGGTGCATGTTCGCCCAGGTATTCCCCCTGTTCCAGGAAACCTTCAAGAACGGTCAGCAGTGGTTCTCCTGGGCCACCCTGCCCGTGCTCTATCCCGAAGGCGTAAACACCATCTCCAAGCTCTATGAGGTGGCCGGGGGAGAAGCCGCAACCGTAGGAACCACCGTGGATCCTTCCGTGGTGGCGGCCAATCCCACCATGATGATTGTGATCAGTGCCCTGGCCCTTGTGACCAACATCATCGCCATCTGCTACATCATCTCCGTTTCCCGCAAGCGCCACATCAACCCTTACAAGGAAGATGTCTTCGTGGACCAGAAGTACTACAAGGATGCCATGGCCCGTGCCGTGGTGGATTAACCCGTCCCTTTTACCATTCCTTTCAGGAGGCCCTCTACGGGTCTCCTTTTTTGTGCCCTGCGAAATAATCACTATCTTTGGCGCATGAAACAAAACGAATTTGACGTCATCATCATAGGCGGCGGCATTACGGGCGCCGGCACGCAGCGGGACTGCGCCATGCGCGGGTTGCGCACGCTGCTGGTGGACCGCTCGGACATAGCCACCGGGGCCACCGGACGCAACCACGGCCTGCTTCACTCCGGAGCACGATATGCCGTGAACGACCCTGAATCGGCCGCCGAATGCATACGGGAAAACATGATCCTTCGCCGGGTGGCCGCCCACTGCATAGACGAAAGCGACGGCCTCTTCGTCACCCTCCCCGAAGACGACCTGGACTACCAGAAAACCTTTGTACAGGCCTGCCGGGATGCCGGCATCAGGGCCGATATCATAGACCCGGACCTGGCCCGCAGGCTGGAGCCTTCCGTGAATCCGGACATCATAGGCGCCGTGCGCGTGCCGGACTGCAGCGTAGATCCCTTCCGCCTTTGCGCCGCCAATATGCTGGACGCCAAACTCCACGGAGGCCAGGTGCGCCTGCAGACGGAAGTAACAGGCATCCTCCGAGAAGGAGATACTGTAAAAGGCATCCGCACCCACAACCGCAATACCGGGGAAGACCGGGATTTCTACGCCCCCGTCGTGGTCAATGCCGGGGGCGTGTGGGGGCAGGAACTGGCCCGGATGGCCGGGGTGAAGGTGGGCATGTTCCCTGCCAAAGGTTCCCTCCTCATCTTCGCCCACCGCGTGAACAATATGGTCATCAACCGTTGCCGCAAGCCCTCCAATGCCGATATCCTGGTTCCAGGAGACACCGTGTGCATTGTGGGAACCACCTCTTCCCGCATTCCGATAGAAGAGTGCCGCAACGTGGCCGTAACCCCCGACGAAGTAACCCTTCTCATCACGGAAGGCATGAAGCTGGCTCCCAGGCTGGCCTCTACCCGCATCCTCCGCGCCTATGCCGGCGTAAGGCCGCTGGTAAGTGCCGACGACGACTCTTCCGGCCGCAACATTTCCCGCGGCATCGTGCTGCTGGACCATGAAACCAGGGACGGCGTCAAGGGCCTCATTACCATCACGGGCGGCAAGCTCACCAGCTACCGCCTCATGGCCGAAATGGCCACGGACCTGGTTTGCAGGAAACTGGGCATAGACAAGGCCTGCGAAACGGCTACCACTCCCCTTCCGGGTTCGGAAGAGGGTTCCTACGAGGAAGTGGCCAAAAAGATATGGGAGAACCCCACCACGGCCCAGAAAGTGGCCGCCTCCCGCATGGGCTCCCGCGTTTCCCGCATCCGCAGCGCAGACCGCCGGGACGAAGCCCTCATCTGCGAGTGCGAACAGGTTTCCATGGGAGAAATCAATGCGGCCATAGACCGCCTGGAGGCCTCCACCCTTACAGACCTCCGCCGCCGCACCCGCGTGGGCATGGGCACCTGCCAGGGAGAATTCTGCGCCTGCCGCGCCGCCGGTCTTTTAGCCAAGGCCCACGGCTGCATAGAAAAGGAAAGGGCCGATATCGATTATTTCCTCCAGGAGCGCTGGAAAGGCAATTTCCCCATAGGCTGGGGAGACACCCTCCGGGAGGCCGAATATACGCAGTGGGTCTATAAACACGTGCTGGGAATATGAGGTACGATGCAGTAATCATAGGAGGCGGACTTTCCGGCCTCACCGCGGGCATCAGCCTGCAGAAGGCCGGAAAGAACACCGCCATCGTGAGTACCGGACAAAGTGCCCTGTACTTCTTCTCCGGCTGTTTCGAGTCCCTCCAGGAACCTTCTCCGGAAATCCGGTCCCTCTTTTCCGAAGCGGGCATACGGCTGCATTATCAGCCGGGGGTGCGCCTCATGCCCATGGGCACCTTCAAGGAATCGGCCCTGGCCCTGGAAGACGTGAGCCTCTTCCCCACTCCCCGGTTCGGCAAGAAAGTCCTCATTATCAATTTTATGGCATACCACGACTTCTTCTCCTCCTTCCTGGCCGAAGGGCTGGAGAAGCAGGGAATGGAATGCCGCATCCGCTTCCTCAACCTGGGAGACTTGGTCCAGCCGGAACTGAGTCCCAACCAGATGCGAGCCGTCCAGATTGCCCGCAAGATGGACCAGGTGTGGGAAAAGGTTGTCCAGGAGGTTCGCGTGCTCCTTAAGGACGAAGATACCGTGGTGCTGCCGCAGGTGTTCGGCCTGGAGGACGGCTCCATCCCGGAGCGCATCCGCCAGGGCATCCCCGCCCGCGTGGTCTTTGCCGGTACCCTGCCGCCCTCGGTGCCCGGCATCCGCACCCAGATGCTCCTCAAGAAGCGTTATGAGGTGCTGGGCGGCACTTATCTGATGGGAGACCGCGTTACAGGCGCCCACGTGTTTGAAGACGTGGTACAGAATGTAGTGACCAAGCACCTGGACCGCCATTACCTGGAAGCGGACCACTTTATCCTGGCCAGCGGAAGCTTCTTCTCCAAAGGCCTCATCAGCAATCCTTTCAAGATTTACGAGCCCCTGTTCGAACTGGACATGGACTACGATACAGACCGCAACGCCTGGTACAACCCCACCTTCGCCAACCACCAGCCCTACCTGCATTTCGGCGTCAAGACGGACGCCAGTCTTCGTCCCTGCCGGGGGGGTGTTCCGGTCAAGAACCTCTACGTCATAGGCTCCATCCTGGGAGAAACGCATCCCGAACTGGGAAGCGGCGCCGGCCTGGCCATCCGTAGTGCGCTCCAGGTAACTCGACAGATAACCCACGGGTCCCATGTTCCAGGAGTTCACGGAGAGCTGGTATAATTTTGAAGAATGTACCAAATGCACCGTCTGCACGGCCTATTGCCCGGTCATGCAGGTGAACCCGCTGTACCCCGGTCCCAAGGTGGCCGGGCCGGACGGGGAGCGTCTCCGCCTCCGGGATCCCCACTTCTTTGACGAGTCCCTCAAATACTGCCTGGGCTGCAAGCGCTGCGAGGTCTATTGCCCCTCGGAGGTAAAAGTGGCAAGCCTTATCCAATCGGCCCGCCTCAAATACGACCACACTCCCCCGAAGCTCCGGGACCGCATCCTGGCTTCCACGGACTTCATGGGCAAGCTGGCGCGTCCGGCGGCTCCCGTCGTGAATGCCGTTACCGCCCTTCCGCTGGCCAGGACGGCCATGGACGTAACCCTCAAGATAGACCGCCACCGTACCTTCCCGGAGTACAGCTTCCTCAGCTTTGAACGCTGGCTGGGGCACCGGCGCAAGGAGCAGGCCACCTTCCCGGAACAGGTTGCGTACTATCACGGCTGCTATGTGAACTACAACTATCCCCAGCTGGGAAAAGACCTGGTAAAGGTGCTCAATACCCTGGGCGTGGGCGTCCAGCTTCTGGAAAAGGAAAAGTGCTGCGGCATTGCGCTCATCAGCAACCGCCTGAAAAAGCAGGCCGAGGAGAATGCCCGGCACAATGTGGAACAGCTTTCCAAGGCGGCCGAAAAGGGCCTCAAAGTGCTGGCCACCTCCTCCACCTGCACACTCACCATCCGGGAAGAATACCCTAACCTGTTAGGCATAGACAACGCAGCCATCCAAGATTCGCTCCTGATGGCCACCCGGTACATTTATGAGAAACTGGAGCAGGGCGCCAAGCTCCCCTTCCGGACCGATTTCCACAAACGCGTGGCCTACCACACGCCCTGCCACATGCAGCGCTTAGGCTGGGGCGTGTTCTCCCAGAAGCTCCTCCAGCTCATCCCCGGCGTAGAATTCATCGCCCTGGACCAGACCTGCTGCGGCATAGCCGGCACCTACGGCTTCAAGAAAGAGAACTACGCCACTTCCCAGGCCGTGGGAGAACCCCTGTTCGAACAAATCCGCATCGTGAACCCGGAGGTAGTGGCCTGCGACTGTGAAACCTGCAAGTGGCAGATTGAAATGTCCACCGGCTACAAGGTGGAAAACCCCATCTCCATCCTGGCCCAGTCCCTTTCCACGGAATAGCCTGATTCTCAACCACATACGCATAGAGGGGTGCACTTTCAGGTGCACCCCTCTATGCGTAAATCGCTGATTTACAGGGGACTAAAAGACAAGCAGAAAGATGCCGGCGGCGATACTGGCACCCACCATAGGGCCGACCACAGGCACCCAGCTGTAGGACCAACAGCTGTCACGCTTGCCGGCGATGGGAAGCACGGCGTGGGCGCAACGGGGCGAAAGGTCTCGGGCCGGATTCATGGCATAGCCGGTGGTACCGCCCAGGGACATACCCAGGGCCATGATGAGGCAGGCCACGGGCCAGGCGCCGATGGCTCCGGTAGAAGCCGTCACAGGCCCCACCTGGAAAGCATTGCCTTCAAAGCCGATGGCAAGAATCACAAACACCAGCAGGCAGGTGGCAATGGCCTCGGAAAGGAAGTTGCGCCAGGGATTCCAGATGGCCGGCATGGTGCAGAAGGTTCCCAGGATGGTGTCCGGCTCTTCGGCCGTAGCCTTATAGTGGTCTTTGTAGAATACCCAGACCAGGCAGGCGCCCAGAAAGCCGCCCACCATCTGGGCCACGCAGTAACCCGGCACCAGGCTCCAGGAGAACTTGCCCGCAAGGGCCAGGCCCAGCGTCACGGCCGGGTTCAGATGAGCACCGGAAACAGGGCCCGCAATGAGCACGCCCATCATCACGGCAAAGCCCCACGCCAGGGAAATGACCACCCATCCGCCGCCCTTGGCTTTGGATTTGTTCAAAGAGCAGGCGGCGCATACGCCGTCGCCCAGCAGCACCAGCACCAGAGTGCCAATCAGTTCAAAGATATACTGATTCATAATAAATGTATTTTATGTCAAGTGTCTCTTCCGGAATCTGTGCCACCCTCGGCAACATAAGAGGGATGGGCCCTTTAGGGAGGAATCGCGAAGCGACGATTCAGAGTCTGTTTTGAAATGATTCAATAAATTCTTTATGTTTCTTTTTGGTAAATTTTCCTCAAAAATTTTCACCCATAGGAATCAGAAAGAGACACTTGACATTTTATTACTTTACTGTACGTTTGATGGCATCGGCCCAGCCTTCCTTGGCGGGCGTCATATCGGCCCCGGTGGGCTGGAAGCAGCGTTCCACCTGCCACTGGGCCTTGATTTCGTCCAATGATTCCCAATATCCTACGGCCAGTCCGGCCAGGTAGGCGGCTCCCATGGCCGTGGTTTCCGTCACCACCGGACGTACCACGGCGGCACCCAGGATATCGGCCTGGAACTGCATCATGAGGTTGTTGCGGGAGGCACCGCCGTCCACCTTGAGCTCTGCCAGGGGTACGCCGGCGTCCTTTTCCATGGCGCGTACTATGTCCATGGTCTGAAAAGCGATGCCTTCCAGGGCTGCACGGGCAATGTGGGCAGCCGTGGTTCCGCGGGTGATGCCGCAGATGACCCCGTGGGCATACTGGTCCCAGTACGGGGCGCCCATGCCGGTGAGGGCCGGTACAAAGTACACGCCTCCGTTGTCCGGAACCGTGGAGGCCAGGGCTTCTATCTCCGAAGAAGAGCGGATAATTCCCAGGCCGTCCCGCAACCACTGCACCACGGAACCGCCCACGAAGATGGAGCCCTCCAGGGCATAATTCACAGTATTGCCAATCTTCCAGGCAATGGTGGTGAGAAGGTTGTTTCGGGAAAGGATGGGCTTGGCGCCCGTATTCATGAGCAGGAAGCAGCCGGTTCCGTAAGTGTTTTTCACGGCGCCGGGGTCTGTACACATCTGGCCGAAAAGGGCTGCCTGCTGGTCTCCGGCGATGCCGGCAATGGGCACCTCGTGGGCAAAGATGGTGGTTTTGGTATGGCCATACACCTCCGAGGAAGACTTTACGGCAGGCATCATGGACAGCGGAATGTCCAGCAGTTCCAGCAGCTCCTCGTCCCATTCCAGCGTGTTGATGTTGAAGAGCATGGTACGGGAGGCATTGGTCACATCCGTCACGTGCACCTCCCCTCTGGTGAGCTGCCACACCAGCCAGGAATCTACGGTTCCAAAGCGCAGCCTGCCAGCCTCGGCCTTTTCACGGGCGCCGGGCACGTTGTCCAGGATCCATTTGATTTTGGTGCCGGAGAAATAGGCGTCGATGATAAGGCCCGTCTTTTCGCGGATCTTATCCACCAGTCCCCGGGCCTTGAGCTCGTCGCAGAAGGACGATGTACGGCGGTCCTGCCAGACGATGGCGTTGTGGACGGGTATGCCGGTCTCGGCATCCCACACGATGGTGGTTTCCCGCTGGTTGGTGATGCCGATGGCGGCAATGGCCTTGCCGTTGATGCCCACCCGGGTGATGGCCTCGGCAATGACGGCAGCCTCGGAAGACCAGATTTCCATAGGATTGTGTTCTACCCAGCCAGGCTGCGGGAAATACTGGGTAAACTCCATCTGGGCCACGGAACAGATGTTGCCTTCGTGGTCGAAGACAATGGCCCTGGAGGAACTGGTTCCCTGGTCCAGGGCCAGGATGTACTTACTTGTCATAGATGCTTCCATCTTCTATCATATTATGAACCGTCTTGAGGAAATTGGACACCCGGTGAATATACTCCTCCGGATATTTGGCGTAGGAATTGGCATGCACGGCGCCGGGGACCGCCCAATACTCCTTGTAGCCGTGCGACTTGGCATTGTAATTCTCCCAGAGATGCACAAAAGGCACAAAGTCATCGGCGTCTCCGTGGATGAAGAGCATGGGCTTTTCACACCGGGCGAGGGCCTTGCGGCAATCGCCCTCGTCGAAAGACCATCCGAATTTCTTTTTCGTCACGATGCTGGCGCTGGTGAGAATGGCCTCGGGAAGAAAGGGGCTTATGTCCCGGAGATTATTGGTAAACTCTCCCCGGACAGAGCTGTAGCCGCAGTCTTCCACAAAACACCTCACATAGTCCGGGAGGGGTTCACCGCTGGCCATCATGACGGTGGCGGCGCCCATGGAAACGCCGTGGAGGACCATAAAATCATCCTGGAACAGGTTATGGGCCACTTCTGTCCATCGGATAACATCCAGGCGGTCTTTCCAGCCCATCTGGATTTCATCCCCTTCGGAATACCCATGGTACTGCAAGTCCGGGAACAGTACATTGTAGTTGAGCCTGTCCCTGTACATGCGTACCAGATAGATGAAAACGAAATGATTGTCTGAATAACCATGTACCACGATGGCGGTACCCTGCGCTTCGGCCGGATTGGCGGCAGGTACGTAACAAGCATGCAGTTTAAAACCATCCTCTCCGGTTATCCAGGCATCCTGCAGAATGCCCCGGGCTTTCAGGTCGTCGTACCAATCCGTACTGCCGGCCATCAGTGAATCTGCCTTGTGGCGTGTACGCTCAATATCATCCACGCCGTGCGGGGTGGGTTTGAGGACAAAATGGGTCATGAACCTGCCGGCCAGACAGCTGTTCAGGAAAAGGGCGACGAGAAAGACAGCTGTAAAACGCAAAAATCTTTTCATGACTTTAGAAGATATAGTTCAAGACCACATTGATGCCCACACCGTCCTCCGTAATCTTGTCCCGCTCCGGAAGATAGAGGGAGGAAGCCCCGTACCAGAAAATTTCTGTTATTTTCATATTATGGGTTTTGGTTATCAATTTCTATGCAGCAAAGTACACAAATATACAAAATATTTGTATTTCTCCCACCGGGAAAGTAACTTCGCAGCACCAAACCATACCGTAAACGAATGAAAACAACTCTTCGCCGGATGCTGGCCGCCATCCTTGTCATCTGCGGCTTTGTTTCCGTCTCCTGCACCGCTTCCACGCCGGAGCGCGTCATCCTGGGAGACGAACAGTTCGAAGTCTATATGCCCCTTCTGGAAGGAAAGCGCGTAGCCATTTTCTCCAACCAGACAGGCCTGGTGGGCAATACCAAAACGCACATCCTGGACACCCTCATCGCCAAGGGCGTGAACGTGAGCGCCATCTTCTCCCCGGAGCACGGTTTCCGGGACATGGCCGATGACGGCTCCCACGTGGGGGACGGAGTAGAGCCCGTCACGGGCGTTCCCATCCTCTCCCTGTACGGCGGAGCGGGCGGCAACCATCCCACAGAAGAAGCCATGAATATGTTCGATGTCCTCATCGTGGACATCCAGGACGTGGGCCTTCGCTTCTATACCTATTATATTACCATGTGCCACCTGATGGACGCCTGCGGAGAGGCCGGCAAGAAGATGATCCTGCTGGACCGCCCCAACCCCAACGGTATGTATGTAGATGGCCCCATCCTGGATATGAGCCTCAAGAGCGGCGTGGGTCACCTCCCCATTCCCACCGTCCACGGCCTCACCCTGGGAGAACTGGCCAAGATGGCCCAGGGAGAAAAATGGCTGAAGGCCGGCAGCAGCTGCGACCTCACGGTGGTCCCCTGCAAGAACTACACGCACCAGACCCTCTACGAGCTTCCCGTGCGCCCCAGCCCCAACCTGCCCGATATGCAGGCCATCTACCTCTATCCCTCCCTCTGCGGCTTCGAAGGCACGGTGGTCAGCCTGGGCCGAGGCACGGACAAGCCCTTCCAGCAGTACGGCCATCCTGCCCTCGGTGCCAAGTATTCCTACACCTTCACGCCACAGAGCGTCAAGGGTTCCAGCAATCCCCCGCTGCTGGGCCAGCAGTGCTACGGCGTAGATTTATCGGCCCTGGACCAGAAGACCATCCGCAAAAACGGCCTGGACCTCTCCTACATCATCGACGCCTATACCATCCTCAAGGAGCAGGGCATGGAGCAAGGCTTTTTCCGCCGCTTCTTCGACCTTCTCATGGGCCGGCGCTACATCCGCGAAATGATTGAGGAAGGCGCCTCTGCGGCCGATATCAAAGCCCAATGGCAGGCCGATGTGGAAGCCTTCAAGCTCCAGCGCAAACCCTACCTCCTCTACGAAGAATAATTCCACCCAAACATAAAAAATGAGGTGACTCATAACGAGCCACCTCATTTTTTACCAGAAGCCTGCGGCTATTTGCCGGCCAGGCGCTTGTAGGTGTTCAGGCGAACCTTGGCAAACTCTTCCGTCTTGGAGAGGAGTTCCTCGGCGTTCTCCGGGAACATCTTGTACAGGGAAGCGAAGCGGACCTCTCCCTTGAGGAAGTCCTGGAACTTGGTCCAGTCGGGTTCCTTGGAATCCAGGGTGAACGGGTTCTTGTCCGTGCCTTCCAGGGCGGGGTTGTAGCGGTAGAGGTGCCAGTAACCGCACTCTACGGCCAGTTTCTCTTCCTTCTGGCTCAGGCCCATTCCGGCCTTCAGACCGTGGTTGATACAAGGGCTGTAGGCAATAATCAGGGACGGGCCGTCGTAAGCCTCGGCCTCCTTGATGGCGTTGAAGAACTGCACGGGGCTGGCACCCATAGCCACCTGGGCAACATAGACGTAGCCGTAGCTGATGGCCATCATGCCCAGATCCTTCTTGCGGATCTTCTTGCCGGAAGCGGCAAACTTGGCGATGGCGCCCACCGGAGTAGCCTTGGAGCTCTGGCCGCCGGTGTTGGAGTACACCTCGGTATCCAGAACCAGGATGTTCAGGTTTTCGCCGCTGGCCAGCACGTGGTCCAGACCGCCGTAACCGATATCGTAGGAAGCACCGTCACCACCGAAGATCCACTGGCTGCGGGCCGGGATGAAGTGCTGGTACTCTACAATCTTCTTGCAAACGTCGCAGCCGCAATCCTGGGCCAGGGGCACAATCTTGTCGGCCACCTCGCGGGTAACGGCAGCGTCCTTGGAGGCTTCCAGCCACTTGGCGGCCAGAGCCTTGATTTCCTGGTTGCAGCAGTCGCACTCCAAGGCCTGTTTCATGATGTTGCAGACAGTCTCACGGGCGCGGTCGGAACCCAGCTTCATACCCAGGCCGAATTCGCAGAAGTCCTCGAACAGGGAGTTGGCCCATGCGGGACCATGGCCCTGTGCGTTAGTGCAGTACGGGCTGGCCGGGAAGGAAGCCCCGTAGATGGAGGAGCAGCCCGTGGCATTGGCAATCATCATGTGGTCTCCGAAGAGCTGGGTGATGGTCTTGATGTTGGGGGTTTCACCGCAACCGGCGCAGGCACCGGAGAACTCGAACAGAGGCTGGGCAAACTGGGAGTTCTTCATGTTGGCCTTCTTGTCCACATACTCCTTGTAACCCACCTTCTTATTGAGGTAGTCAAAGGCAGCCTGGTCTTCCTTGCCGCTCTGGTAAGAAACCATCTTGAGGGCCTTCTCGGGCTTGGCAAGGCAAACATCCACGCAGTTGCCGCAACCGGTGCAGTCGTCCACGGAGATGGCAATGGCATACTTGTAATCCTTCAAGTTGGCCTTACCCTGGGCCAGTTTCACGCCCGCGGGCACCTTGGCGGCCTCTTCTTCGGTGAGGAGGAAAGGACGGATGGCGGCGTGCGGGCAAACGAAGGCGCAGGTGTTGCACTGGATACACTTTTCGGCATCCCAGGAAGGAACGTTCACGGCCACGCCGCGCTTCTCGAAGGCGGCGGTACCGGCGGGCATGGTGCCGTCGGCATAAGGCATGAAGGCGCTCACCGGGAGGGTGTCGCCTGCCTGGGCGTTCACGATATCGGCCACATCCTTCACGAAGGCGGGAGCCAGACGGTCCTTGTTCGGATTCTCGAACTTGGCGGAGATATCGGCCCAATCGGCCGGGACGTGGAGCTGGGTGTACTCACCGCCACGATCTACGGCGGCGTAGTTCATGTTCACCACGTTTTCTCCCTTCTTGCCGTAGGACTTCACAATGGCATCCTTCATGTACTTGACGGCATCCTCGTAAGGGATGATACCCGTAATCTTGAAGAAGGCGCTCTGGAGGATGGTGTTGGTGCGGCCTCCTAGACCAATCTCGGCAGCGATCTTGGTGGCGTTGATAATATATACCTTGATGTGCTTGCGGCCGATGATGGCCTTCACGTTGTCGGGAATATTGGCAATGGTCTCTTCCTCGTCCCAGAGGCTGTTCAGAAGCAGGGTGCCGCCTTCCTTGATGCCCTTGAGCACATCGTACTTCTTCAGGTAGGAAGGGACGTGGCAGGCCACGAAGTCGGGCGTATTCACCAGATAGGGGGCCTTGATGGGCTGCTGGCCGAAGCGCAGGTGGGAGCAGGTATAACCGCCGGACTTCTTGGAGTCGTAGTCGAAGTATGCCTGGCTATAGAGGTCCGTATGGGAGCCGATGATCTTGATGGTGTTCTTGTTGGCACCCACGGTACCGTCGGAACCCAGGCCGTAGAACTTGCACTCGGTGGTGCCGGGCTTCACGATGGAAACCTCGCTCTTGATGGGCAGGCTCTTGAAGGTGACGTCGTCCACAATGCCGATGGTGAAATCGGACTTGGGTTCCTTGGCGTCCAGGTTGTCGAAGACGGACACAATCTGGGCGGGGGTGGTGTCCTTGGAGGACAGGCCGTAACGGCCGCCGAGGATGGTCACGTTGTCCTTGCCCTGGAAGAGGGCCTTCACATCCGTGAACAGGGGTTCTCCCACGGCGCCGGGCTCCTTGGTGCGGTCCAGGACGGCGATGCGGCGCACGCTCTTGGGCAGGACGGCGAAGAAGTACTTCTCGGAGAAGGGCCGATACAGGTGCACTGTGATGAGGCCGTACTTGCGGCCGCGGCCGGCCAGGTAGTCGATGGTTTCCTTGATGGTTTCCGTTACGGAGCCCATGGCCACGATGATGTTCTCGGCGGTGGGGTCTCCGTAATACTCGAAGGGACGGTAGGTGCGGCCGGTGAGCTCGGTGATTTCTCCCATGTAGCGGGCCACGATGTCCGGGATGGCATTGTAATACTGGTTGCGGGTTTCCACAGCCTGGAAGTAAACGTCACCGTTCTGGGCGGTACCGCGGGTGACGGGAGCGTCCGGGTTCAGGGCGCGGGCGCGGAACTTGGCCAGGGCCTTGGAGGATACCATGCCCTTGAGGGCTTCCTCGTCCAGGGCTTCGATTTTCTGGATTTCGTGGGAAGTGCGGAAACCATCAAAGAAGTGCAGGAACGGGAGGCTGCCCTTGATGGCGCTCAGGTGGGCGACGGCGGCCAGGTCCTGGGCTTCCTGTACGGAACCCGAAGCCAGCATGCAGAAACCGGTCTGGCGGCAAGCCATCACGTCCTGATGGTCTCCGAAGATGGAGAGGGCGTGGCTGGCCAGGGCGCGGGCGCTCACGTGGAACACGGCGGGCAGCATTTCACCGGCAATCTTGTACATATTCGGGATCATCAGCAGAAGTCCCTGGGATGCAGTGAACGTAGAAGTAAGGGCACCAGCCTGGAGGGAACCGTGCACGGCACCGGCGGCACCGGCTTCGCTCTGCATCTCCGTCACTTTCACGGTCTCTCCCCAAAGGTTCTTTTTGCCGTGAGCGGCCCACTCGTCGATGTTTTCGGCCATCGTGGAGGAGGGCGTGATCGGGTAGATGGCGGCGTGCTCGCTGAACAGGTATGCTATGTTCGAAGCGGCATAGTTACCATCACAGGTGATGAATTTCTTTTCTTTTGCCATAATGAGTTTGATTTTATTGTATGTTGTTATAATTTGTCAATTGTCATTCCCATTTACAAACTGAGCGCAGCGAAGAATCTAACTGATTCCTTCTATCACTATTCCTGCATCCGGATCAGCGATTCTTTTCACCAGACCCTGCAGTACGGTACCTGGCCCCAGTTCCACAAACCGGCCGGCTCCGTCTTCCAGCATATTCCGTACCGTCTGAGTCCAGCGAACGGGGCCGGTGAGCTGTTTGAGCAGATTTTCCTTGATGACAACGGGGTCCGTAGTGGGGAGGGCCGATACATTCTGGTAGATGGGGCAGCGGGGCGTGCCGATGGGCGTGGCCTCGATGGCCCCCGCCAGTTCTTCACGGGCGGGCTCCATGAGCGGGGAATGGAAAGCTCCGCTCACGGCCAGCTTGAGGGCTCGCTTGGCTCCGGCTTCCTTGAATTTGACGCAGGCCTGCTCAATGCCGTCCTCGTCTCCCGAAATCACCACCTGGCCCGGGCTGTTGAAGTTGGCGGGTACTACACCGGGAATACCCTCACAAATCTTTTCTATCACCTCGTCCGGCAGTTTGATGATGGCCGCCATGGCCCCGGGAACCTTTTCGCAGCACTTCTGCATGGCCTGTGCACGGATAGCCACCAGGCGAAGACCGTCCTCAAAACTCATGGCGCTGGCCGCCACTAAGGCGCTGAACTCTCCTAAGGAGTGCCCGGCCACCATATCTGGAGCTTCGGCCTGGCTCATGGCCAGGATGGTGCTATGGATAAAAATGGCCGGCTGGGTGACGCGGGTGGCCTTCAAGGCCTCCTCGTCTTCCCCGAACATAACGTCCGTGATGCGGAAGCCAAGAATGTCATTGGCCTTCTCCATCAGCTCCTTGTGAGCGGGGTATAATTCTTTGGCCATTCCCGGAAACTGGGATCCCTGGCCGGGGAAAATATATGCGGTTTTCATGAAATACTTATAGGAGTACAAATTTAACGATTTTTCGCTAAACCCGAAATACCTTATATAAAATATAGGTACAAAAAAGAGACTGAAGCTTCCGCATCAGTCTCTTTCAGTACCCCCGCTCGGAATCGAACCGGGACCAACGGAACCGGAATCCGTTATTCTATCCTTTAAACTACAGGGGCATCCCGTAAATGGAATGCAAATTTAACAAAATTTCTTCATTTGCCAAACAAGGAGGGAGCAAATGGGCCTACCGCTTGTCCACGATTTGGGCGTCGGGATACAGTGCCGGATTAAAGGTGACCTGCTCCTCGGTCACATCGTAGGAAATGTCGCTGATGTGTACGGAGGTGCCGTGCACCTTGGCAGAAAGGCTGACGGGGTAGAAAGTACCCTTCTGCACCACCACTTCCATGTTCTTGGGACTGTCCTTGTCCTTGTTGGTTTTGGACTTGGTGCACTGGATGGTCCAGCTGACGGCATCCTGGCTTTTGATGGAGACATCATAGCCCTCGGTGACGCCGTTGAACATGTCCATCTCATCTGATGAATCCTCATTCTTCCTGTCTGCCTTAGCGTTGGTAATCTCTATCTCATTATTCTTGGAATTATAGGTCCAGTCCGTCTGTCCGTCGGTCCAGACGGTGATGGTGATGCCCTTTACCGTGGTCAAAAAGCATTTTTTTCCCCCTAAGGTATAGCCCGTAGTTTTAAAGCTGCCCATAACAGGAATCTTTATTTCAAAAGTTACGGCCATGCGGTCTTCCGGCATCCCGCTCATAACGGAGTCCATTTTCTCCATAATTTCTTCGGCCGTTTGGGCAGAGACGGCAAGGCCGACAAAAAGGCCTGTCAAAATAACAATCAACTTCTTCATAATAAAGTTACTTAGAAAATACACTCAGGAAAGCGTTGTTGGCCAGGTCGTATGCCTGCTGGATGCGGCGGGCATAGCCCAGGAAAATTTCCCCGGACGGGGTGAGGCGCAGTTCCCTGCCCCGCTGGAACAATTCCACGCCCAGGGCATCTTCCAGGGCCGCAATCTGCGAACTCACGGCAGGCTGGGAGAGGCCCAGCGCTCCGGCCGCCCTGGTAAAATTGCGTTCCTTTTCCACCTCCAGGAAAGCGCGGATTTTGCTGTCTTCCAACATACGTTAAAAAAAATTTACTGTTCCCGCAAAAATAGGTAATTTTGCTTGGAAAATGAAAAAAAGTTTCTACCTTTGCGGTGTACTATTAAACTAATACACGTTAATCCGGAACGGAAACAATTTATTAACCTTAATAAAACATGAAGAAAATCCTTCTTACCTTAGGTGCGCTGGTCATGACCACCCTGGGAGCTATGGCCCAGCAGCCCACCCGCGAGCAGATGGAAGCAGCCATTGCCCAGATGCCCAAAATTCCCAATTCGGATGCAGTGAAAATCGGCCATTTGGACAACGGCCTCACTTATTACATCCGC
>CAJOLS010000018.1 GCA_905235535.1 uncultured Bacteroidales bacterium | reverse complement strand
CTGTACGCCGTATGCGGTGGACCTACCACCATCTCTTTCAAAGTTCCGAAGTCCTCCCGCCAAGTGGCCATCTTGTCAAGATTTCTTCTCGTGACACACACTTTTCCCCAAAGTTACAAATTTTCCGGAAAACTATGACCCTCCCGCCAACTTTCAGCCCTTCCGCTCCCCCTTCGTTCTCCCCGCGCACGGATTGCGCCTCCCTGGTGCGCGAACCCCTTCCCAAGCGCCTTTCGAGCACAAATGGGGCCCTGTGGGTGCGCGAACCACCCCGGAAGTACCTTTCGCGCACGGATGGAGCCATCCTGGTGCTTGAATTAACCCTGGGGTGGGGCCGCCAACGGAAACAGTTCATCCACTTCCCGCTGAAGTAGTTTGGTCTGACGGGCAATCTGCTTGTTGGAAGCGGCATACTCATTTTTCAGCCAGACAGCCAGCTCTTTCCTGGCCATAATATCCAGATCGGCTATATCGGCATGCTTATAAAACTCCCGTCATCGTTTGTACACCAGCGGAAACAGTTCCTCATCACCCAGGCAAGGTTTTTCGCCATACCGTTTGGCCGTTTCCACCTGTGCCTCAACATTTTTGAGCACAGTATGAACGAACTGGCGCACATTGTCAAAGAAGCCTTCCGTGTATTTATAATCGACAAAACTCCACATCTGCGCCCGGCCGTCCTTGACATAGATTCCGGCATCCAGTTCCGTAATACTCCGCATGCATGTGAACGCCCGCAAGGTGCGCCCTTTGAGGCTTGAAGCCTGCACACCATTCTTTTCCAGCAGTGGATTGAAATAAAGGAATCCGCTGGACCAGGGATCGGCAAACACGTGTACATCGGTCCTTACCACGAAAGCATTTCGAATAACATAGGCTATCTCTGTACGCAATTGGTACAAGTTACTGATCCTGACAACTGTCACTACGATTCCGTCCATCATTCTGGGCCGTCCGTGCCGGTCCAGATACAGTTCCAGCAATCTCCTGAAACAATTCCAAAAGGCGGCAACCTGCCTTTCATCGGCCTCCAGGATAAAATGGAAGTGATTGGTCATAATAGCCATCGCAAGAATCCTGCATCCGCTATTGGCTCGGGCCATGGCAACATAATTCAGGGCCAACGTTCGCTCCGCGTTATCCCTGAAATAGAAATCGGTCTCAAGCGGCTTTGTACAAAGATGGACAATGGGACGGGCCTCCCGGAATTGCCGTTCAGCCGCAGTTTCGCTGTAGTAACTCATTTTTTCAAACAAGTTACGCATTGACTGCCCAACATGCCCCCCTCAAACAGAAAAATGTGATAAATATCTTTATACAGGGACGAACAACTCCCCATCGTAAGATTCTTGAGCCGATGATAAAATAAATCTATCAATCAGACTTCCTCCTCCGCGCACGGATTGCGCCTCCCCGGTGCTCGAACCCCTTCCCAACACCCTTTCGAGCACGGACAGTGCCCTGCGGGTGCGCGGGATGAGCGCAACAGGGAGGCGCTTCCCGTGCGCGGATACGGCCGAGGGGTAGCACGAGCCGAAAAAAGTGCTATCTTTGTGCAAATTTTTCACTAACCCATGAAGCTTAAGCTAATTTCCGTTTTGGCATTGGCACTGTGCAGCGCGTCTTTACAGGCACAGAACGCCTTTATGGAGGGAGTCAAAACCCATATGGACGAGTTTTCCGTAGATGCCAGGGCCACTTTCCACGAAGAATTGAGGGCGGGAAAGTACGACTCCCACTTTCAAGGGGATTACTTCAATTTGCACCTGCTGGGGCACATTACAGACGACATCAGCTTCCGCATCCGGCAGCGGATGAACAAAAGGATAGATGAGAAAAACCCCTTCAGCGCCACGGATTTCCTGTGGATCAAATGGCAGATCAACCCCCGCTGGGGCATCACTGCGGGCAAACACCCCATCATGATAGGCGGCTACGAAATTGATTCCGCCCCCATTGACGTTTATTACTACGGGGCTTTCAGCAATAACTTGTACCAGTACTATGCCTTTGGCGTATCTGCCACCTGGACACCGGCTCCGGGCCAGAACATTTCCGTCCAGTTCTGCCCCTCCCCCATCTCTCCGGTGAGCCAGAACGCCTATTCCTATAATTTATACTGGAACGGACACATAGGCGACAAGTGGCGCACCACCTGGAGCTACAACCTGGTGGAAGACGAATACCACCGCAAGATGAACTGGCTTGTCCTGGGCAACAAATTCACCTTCGGGAAACTGGTGGTGGACATAGACCTCATAGACCGCGCGGCCTTCCGGCAGAAAAACTGGCTGTCCGACTGGTCCGTCATCGGCAAGGCCATCCTTACGCTGGGAAAGTGGAACCTGTGCACCAAGGTGGGCTATGAGCGCAACGGAGCCGAAAATGTAGATGCCGACGGAATCTCCTGCGACCTGGTGCTCCCGGCCGGCAACAAATACCTCTACGGAGGTGCCGGCGTGGAATACTTTCCGCTGGGGGACAACCGCCTGCGCCTGCACCTGGCCTTTTTCCGGGACAACCACGATGACCTCCACAACCTGGACATCGGCATAACCTGGCGCTTCAACGTGTATAAACGCTAAGCTGTTTTGTTTAAGAGTCTGTTTTGAAATGATTATATTTTTATTTATAGTTTATTTTTGTGGAAATTTTTGAGGAAAATTTACCAAAAAGAAACATAAAGAATTTATTGAATCATTTCAAAACAGACTCTTATCTTCTAAAAAAGCACTATCTTTGTGCATCAAACCCATTCAGTATGAAAAGGATAATCTTATTGGCATTCCTTGCATCCTTCGGCCTGCCCGCCTGCAGCAGGTATAAAGACCTTTCGGTGGGAGAGTTCCGCAGCCGTCTGGATAGTGACAATAACGTGCAGCTTCTGGATGTACGCACTCCCCAGGAATTTGCGGAGGGGCACATTCCCGGCGCCATGAACATAGACTGGCTGGCCGATGGATTCGTAGAAGCCGTCCAGGCTTCCATAACCCCCGAGCAGGAGATTCTTATTTATTGCCGCAGGGGCCGTCGCAGTGCAGAAGCGGCAGATACGCTGAATGCACTGGGCTACAAGAGGGTTTTTAACCTGAAGGAGGGCTTCAACGCCTGGAAGAACGCCAACCTGCCCGTAACCGCCTTCGAAACGGAGCGCTTCCGTGCTCCGGGCGGGGCCACTGTAGAAATTACGCTCATCAAGCACGCCAGCCTGGCCATCTCCTACAAAGGCATTTCCATCCAGGTGGACCCTGTCATTTCCCTGGGCGACAATACCACGGATTACGCCACATACTTCCCCGAGGCCGATTATATCCTGGTCACTCACGAACACGGAGACCACTTTGACAAAGAGGTCCTGGGTCTTTTGGGAGGCAAGATTGTTACCAATGCCAACTGCTTCCGGCTGCTGGAGAGTGACAAGATGAAATCCCAGGCCCAAGTGCTGGCCAACGGCAAGTCCCTTACCTTACAGGAAGGGATAAGCGTAGAAGCCGTTCCCGCCTACAACACCACCCCGGGACGGGAGCAGTTCCATCCCCAGGGCCGCGACAACGGCTATATCCTGAACCTGGACGGCTTCCGCATTTACATTGCGGGAGATACGGAAGACATTCCGGAAATGGCCGATATCAAAGACATAGACGTGGCCTTCCTGCCTTGCAACCAGCCCTACACCATGACCCCGGAGCAGTGCATCAACGCCGCCCGGCTGGTAAATCCCAAGGTGCTCATTCCCTATCACTTCGGGCAGACGGACGTTTCCGGCCTTCCGGAAGCACTTCCGGGCATAGACGTGCGAATCAGGAATATGCAGTAGTTACTCCGCATCGTCCGGAAGGACGGTGGGAGTAACGTGCACGGCCGATTCCTGGAAAATGCGCTGGGCAAAGATGGTGAGATAAAGCCTCCAGTTGCGCCAGATGTGACCGCCGGCCGATTCGTAGAGCTCGGCGGGGTATCCCATGGCATCGCAGTAGTCTTTGAGCTTGCGGGAATTGGCCATGACCCCATCGGCCTTGCCGCAGGCAATCCAGTAGAGTTTGGGCTTAGCGGCAAAGAGCTCTGCCAGGGCATCCTCGTTGCCTTCCACGGCAGGAACGCCGGAGAACAGACCCACATAGCCGAATTTGCGGGGATGGCGCAGGGAAAGCATGCCGCTCTGGCGGCCGCCCATGGACAGGCCGGCCACCGCGGTGTTGCCGGAGCCCTTGGCCACGTGGTAGTGCTTCTCCACAAAGTTCATCACGTCCGTAAAGCTGTCTTCAATTTCCTTGGTGCTCTGGCTGCGGCTGTTGGCCATGGTGGGCTGGAACATGTTCACAGCGGCGCCGGGCGCAGCCTGGTTGAACCATACGCCGTTGGGCATAACCACAATCATAGGTTTGGCATATCCTTCCGCAATGAGGTTGTCCATGATCTGGGCCGTGCGGCCGAGGTCGCTCCAGGCATCCTCGTCACCGCCGGAGCCATGCAGAAGGTACAGCACCGGATAGCGGTCTATGCTGTCCTCGTAGCCCGGAGGCAGATAAATGGTAAGGCGGCGGTAGCTGCTGAGGGTGGGGCTGTCATACCAGACATGGGACAGGGTGCCGTGCCGGACGTCGTTCACCTGGTAGTACCAGCCCAGGTCTCCGGGCTCTGCACTGAGGGTGAAGATATTGGTCCAGGTGGCCACATCCCGGTTCTGGTAGATATTGGACGGGTCCATGGCTTTCTTGCCGTCCACCAGGAAAGAATAGGAATAGAGTTCTCCCTTGAGCGGGGCCGATGTATACGTCCACACACCGTCCCGGCCTTCCTTGAGGTCTGCCACTCCGGGGGCGTCGTACACCATCTTGCGGTCTCCCAGGTCCACTTCCACCGGACGGGTGGGCAGGAAGTCTCCCGTCACCTGGACGGTCTTGGCCTTGGGGTTCACATAGCGGAAGGTGACGGAATGGTCCGGATTAATCTCGGGAGATACCAGTCCCGTACCGGGGCCCAGGGCCTGCTGGGCGTTTGCGGCCAGCGTCATACCCGCCAGCGCAACCATAAGGAGAATTCGTTTCATATTCACGGTGTTGTTCTTGTTTATCCAAAGATAGGTATTTCCGGGCAAAATCCAATCCCTTTGAACAAAAGGGAAAACAATTGAACGGCAGAATCACGCAAAGGCCGACAGAAAAGCGTATCTTTGCGAAAACACAAAACCTGATAATGAAAAAGACACTTGCACAGACACAATTTAAATAATCAATATCTTATGAAAAAAACCATCCTGATTCTGGCCTTGGCTGCCGTCCTGGCAGCGGCCTGCAGCGGTCCCGTGTCCCCCCAGGACAAGCTGACCGCCAACGACAAAAAAATCAACGAGCTCATCGCCCAGATGACGCTGGAGGAAAAGGTGAACATGCTTCACAGCAAGACCAACATGTCCTCTGCCGGCGTAGAGCGCCTGGGCATTGCCGACATGAACTATGCCGACGGTCCTTTCGGCATCCGTGAGGAAGGCGTTCCCAACGGTTTCCAGAGCGCCGGCTGGACGCTGGACAGCGCCACCTACTTTCCCACCGGCAGTGCCCTCGCCGCCACCTGGAGCGAGGAACTGGCGTACAAGTACGGTACCGGCATGGGCAAGGAAGCCCGCCTCCGTGGCAAGGACGTGATCCTGGGCCCGGCCGTGAACATCCAGCGTCTGCCTGTGGGCGGACGCACCTACGAGTACCTCTCTGAGGACCCCATCCTTTCCGCCGCCCTGTCCCTGGAATACACCAAGGGCGTACAGGACCAGGGTACTGCCGTCTGCATCAAGCACTTTGCCGTCAACAACCAGGAGACCAACCGCGGCAGCGTGAACGCCATCCTGAGCGAGCGCACCCTGCGTGAGATTTATCTCAAGCCCTTCGAGCGCGCCATCATCGAAGGCGGCGCCATGAGCGTGATGCCCGCATATAATAAGGTAAACGGGGACTACTGCTCCGAGAATGAGCACCTGTTGAACGAAATCCTGCGCGGAGAATGGGGCTTCAAGGGCTTCACCGTTTCCGACTGGGGCGGCACGCACAGCACCATGGGTGCCATGCTGCACGGCCTCAACGTGCAGATGACCGGTTCCAACTACCTGGGCCAGCCCGTGATTGACTCCATCAAGGCCGGCAAACTCACCGAAGACCTCGTAGATGAGAAGGTGCGCCAGATTCTGCGCGTGCGCTTTGCCATCGAGCCCGTTCCGGCCGATGTAGCCAACACCGTGATGACTTCCCAGCCCGAAAGCCAGGACATTGCCAGGCAGGTGGCCGAAAAGAGCATCGTGCTCCTCAAGAACGAGGGCAAGGTCCTGCCCATCTCCAAGGATGTGAAGACCATTGCCGTCATCGGCCAGAATGCCGTCCTCAAGACCCAGAGCGGCGGTATGGGCGCCGGCGTAAAGGCTCTCTACGAAGTCACTCCCCTTGCGGGCATCGAAAAGCGCGCCGCCCAGGCTGGCGTAGAAGTCTCTTACGCTCCCGGTTACAAGAACTTCCCGGGCCGCCGCTGGGGACGTGGCCCCGCGGCCCCCGAGACCAACCCGCTCGTGGCTTCCGCCATTGACGAGCCTGCCGATCCTTTCCTGATGTCTGAGGCTTGTGAGGCTGCTGCCAACGCAGACCTCGTGATCTTCTTCGGCGGCACCAACAAGAGCATCGAGACCGAAGGCTCCGACCGTCAGAACATGGACCTCCCCTGCGGCCAGAATGAGCTGGTGAAGGCCCTCAAGGCCGTGAATCCCAACCTGGTCACCGTTCTCATCTCCGGCGGTCCCACCGACCTCTGCGAGCTGGAGCCCGTGTCCCCGGCCATCGTCCAGGGCTGGTGGAACGGCACCGAGGGCGGCACCGCCCTGGCCGAGGTCCTCTTCGGCGATATCGCCCCCTCCGGCAAACTTCCTTTCACCTTCCCGGCCAAGCTGGAAGACTCCCCCGCCTATGCCATGGGTAACTTCCCGGCCAAGAACGCCGGCGGAGACCTCTTCTCCCTCATGTATCGGCCCGATGTCATGAAGATGACCCGCGAAGAGCGCCAGAAGCTCATCGACTCCATGCCCAAGCCCGAGTCCCATTACACGGAGGAATTTTATGTGGGTTACCGCTGGTTCGACACCAGGCAGGTGAAGCCCATGTACGCCTTCGGCCATGGCCTCAGCTATGTGGAATTTGACTACGAAGACATGAAGGCTACTGCCGGCAAGGACGCCGTGAAGGTAACCTTCCAGCTGGAGAACGAGGGTTCCATGCCGGCCGATGAAGTTGTGCAACTCTATGTACACCGCGTGGATTCCCAGGTGGAGTGGCCCGCCAAGGAACTCAAGGCCTTCCAGCGCGTAAGCCTGAACGCCGGTGAGACCAAGACCGTCACCCTGGAAATCCCCTTCAAGGACCTCCGCTACTGGAACGAAGCCACCAACGCCTGGGATCTGGAGCATGGCAAGCTGCAGCTGCTGCTGGGCAGCGCCTCCGATGACATCCGAGAAACCGCCGAAGTTACTATATAGCAATCACTTACGCAAAAAGGGGTGCACCTGCAGGTGCACCCCTTTTTGCGTATATGCCTAACTACCAGCTACTTGAATAGCAGCGGGACAAACTCGCTCAGGTAGATTCTCCAGTTCTTCCAGATGTGACCGCCGTCGGTTTCCATATACTTGTAGGGATAACCGGCCGCATTGAGTTTCTCCCGGAACTCGTTGTTGGACTGGATGAGGAAATCCGTCTTGCCGATACCAATCCAAAGCAGGGCGGGCTTCTTGGAGAAATAGGTGGCCAGTTTCTTGTCCACGTCCTGATAAATCTCGGGATGGGCGGCCTTGGCCTCGGAACCCGTGCCGATGGCGGCGGAGAACATGCCGGAGTAGTTGAACATATCCGGGTTGTTGAGGGTTATGTACAGCGTGTGGAAACCGCCCATGGACAGACCGCAGATGGCGCGGCCCTGCTTCCTGGCAAGGGTGCGGTAGCGGCTGTCGATGAACTTCACCACCTCCGGGAAAGCGGACTCAAAGGAGCCCTCCATGGTTTTGGGAAGTCTCATGGTGGGGTTCACATACCCGTCGGCATTCTCCAGCGGGGCGGCCTCGCAGGCTATGTTGCCGTTGGTGAACACGACGATCATGGGCTTGGCCTCGCCGCGGGCGATGAGGTTGTCCAGGATCTGGGTGGCGCGGCCCTGGGTAACCCAGGCGTCTTCGTCACCACCAACGCCGTGGAGCACATAAAGCACAGGATATTTGGCCTTGGAAGTCTCGTAACCGGCCGGGGTGTACACGGTAAGTCTGCGGTCGAAGCCGGCGGCAGCAGAATGATACCAGACCTTGGAGACGGTGCCGTGCGGAACCTTGTGGATGGCGTAGAGGTCGCTGCGCTCTCCGGCAGCGGGCACCAGCAGGACGCTGGTAAGGCTGGCAACATCGCGGTTCACCCACATATTGTGCGGGTCAATCTGCGAAACGCCATCTACGCGGAAGGTGTAGTTGTACATGTCGGGGGCCACTGCGAAAGGAGTCGTGTACTCCCATACGCCGCCTTTTCCTTCCTTCAGTTCACCTACGCCGGGAATCTCCACGGTCATCTTGTTGCCGTTAAACTCCACCTCACGCTTCTGAACGGGCATGAAATCGCCGGTCACTTCCACCTTGATGGCCTTGGGAGCCTGGAAACGGAAAGTAACCGTACCATCGGCATTGATGACGGGAGACTGGACGGGGCCGTCTCCGAAGAGGGCCTGCTGGGCAGAAGCGCCAAGGCCGATACACAGCGCAGCCATTGCAATAAAGAATTTTTTCATAACAACCAAACATTTAGAGTCTGTTTTGAAATGATTCAATAAATTCTTTATGTTTCTTTTTGGTAAATTTTCCTCAATAATTTTCACCCATAGGCCCCCCCCGCCAAAAATTTCCAAGAAAAATTTCCACAAAAATAAACTATAAATAAAAATATCAATCATTTCAAAACAGACTCTTAAAAGATGAGGGTTACAACTTCTATCGCGTCCCTCACCCTTTGCAAATATACGAAAATTATTTCCAACATTCGTTCTGAGTAAGGAACAGGCCAGTCGGTGAACCGTGAACCCGGATGGCAGGTGTTCGGACACACAATTTGGCGTGCCTCCGTCCGGGTATTCAGAAAAAATTTGCTAACTTTGCAAATATGGACAAACCTTCTCCCAAATACAAAGTAGCCATTCTGGCATCCCTGAGGGAAAAACTCAAAGAGTCCCTCATTTCCGTGATGCCCGTGAGCCTGCTGGTCTTTGCCCTGTCCATTACCCCGTGGGTGGAGATCTCCGGTATAGAACTCTTTGTCTTCGTGGTGGCCGCCGTGCTGCTGGTACTGGGAATCGGCCTGTTTAACCTGGGGGCCGATATGGCCATGACGCCTATGGGGCAGTACATCGGCCAGGGCTTGACCGCCTCCAAGAAGATGGGCATCCTGCTAAGCGTAGGTTTCGGGATGGGCCTTATGATTACCATAGCGGAGCCGGACCTCACCGTGCTGGCCCAGCAGGTGAAGGCCGTGATGAACGGTACGCTGCTGATAGCTACCGTAGGTGTGGGAGTGGGTCTCCTGCTACTGATTGGCATAGTCAAGATCATCTTCCACATGGATCTGACCAACCTCCTGATGTTCTTCTATATGGCTTTGTTCTGCCTGGCCGCCCTCTTGATAGACGGCGGAAAAGGCTCTCTGCTGGCTATGTCATTTGACTCGGGAGGCGTTACTACGGGTCCTATTACGGTTCCCTTCATCATGGCACTGGGTGTAGGTATTGCCCTCACCGTCGGCGGACGAAATGCCAGTGAAAACAGTTTCGGCCTCATTGCGCTCTGTTCTGTGGGCCCCATCCTGGCCGTGCTCACCCTCTCGCTTCTGTCCCAAGGCAGCCTCAACTACGAGATAGCGGACTATTCCATGAAAACCGTCTTCTCTGAAGGCACTTTCCATCTGTTTCTGGATACGGGCTACGAGGTGGGAAAATCCCTCTTTCTGGTGGTGTTTTTCTTTTTCGTGCTGCAGTTTCTGGTACTCAAGCTTCCCAAGTCCAAGATTTACCAGATTCTCTTCGGCATCCTTTACACCTTCGTGGGCCTGGTGCTGTTCCTGGCTGCCGTAGAGATGGCCTTCATGCCCCTGGGATACAAGATCGGGGCCCAATTATCGGCCCACAGCCCTCTCATTATCATCATTTTCGCCTTTATCATCGGCAACGTGGTGGTGCTGGCCGAACCTGCCGTACACGTGCTCAACAACCAGGTGCAGGAGATTACCGGCGGCGAGGTTACCAAGAGACAGATGATGGTGGCCCTTTCGCTGGGTGTGGGTATATCCATCGGCCTTTCCGTGCTGCGCGTGTATCTGGGATTCTCTGTGCTGTATTACCTCATTCCCGGCTATGTGATTTCCCTGGGCCTGTCTTTCTTTGTGCCCAAACTCTATACGGCTATTGCCTTCGACTCCGGCGGCGTGGCCAGCGGTCCCCTCACTTCCAGTTTCATCCTGCCCATGGTCATCGGCGCCTGCGCCACCATGCAAGGAGAAAGCGCCGTGCTGGACTTTGCCTTCGGGGTGGTGGCTATGGTGGCAATGACCCCCCTCATCACCATCCAAAGCCTGGGCTTCAAGTCCGTGATGACGGTGCGCTACCGCAGCAACGTGGCCATCAAGAGAATCCTCAGGGCTGGAGACGACCAAATTATCTATTTCGAATAAGCTATGGCAGAAACCCGCAATATTGCCCCTATGAAGCTGGAACTGCTGATGGCCATCGTTCACAACGAGAAGGCGGCCTACTATTCCAGCCTCATCCAGCAGCACCAGGCCAATGTGCAGTTCTCTATTCCGGCCAAGGGGACCACCCATCTGGTCCTGAGCTACCTGGGCCTCACGGAACAACCCAAAAACCTGCTTATTACCCTAGTAAGGGCCGACGAGGCTCCCAAACTCATCGAACTGCTGGATGAAACCTTCAAGAAAGGGAAAGACTATAAAGGGATTGCCTATACCATCCAACTTACCAGTGTAATAGGAACCCTGGTATATGGATTTTTAGCAAACGACAAAAGAACCGTCAAGGAGGAAGCATAATATGGCCGAAATGAAATTTGAACTGGTTATCTGCATTGTGAATGCCGGGTTTTCCCAGAATGTAGTGGAAGCTGCCCGCAAGGCCGGCGCCCGTGGCGGCACCATCCTCCGCGCCCGCGGATCGGCCAACCCCGAGGCAGAAGAATTCTTTGGTGTGTCTATCCAGCCGGATAAGGAACTGGTGCTCATCCTGGTGCCGGCCTCCATCAAGGACGAGGTCCTCACCACCGTTTACAAGGAAAGCGGCCTGTCCCAGGAAGGCCAGGGCATCGCCTTCTCCCTCCCCGTGGAAAGAACCACCACCATCCGGACGGAATAGCCGCCGGGCCCACACAAAAAGCCGCGACCTGCAACAGGCCGCGGCTTTTCTATGGACTATATCCATTAGATAAAGATATACTTGCAGATAAACAGGATTGCCAATACCCACATGGTGGGATTCACCTCCTTGAACTTGCCGGCTATGGCATGGGTGAACACATAGGAGATGACACCGATGAGGATACCATCGGAAATGCTGTAGCAAAGAGGCATCATGATGATGGTGAGGAAAGCCGGGATGGCTTTGCAGTAGTCTTCCCAGTGGATGCGCTTGATGGAGGGCATCATCATCACGCCCACGATGATGAGGGCGGGAGCGGTGGCGGCGCTGGGGATGGACAGGAACAGCGGGCTCAGGAACAGGGCCACGGCAAAGCAGACGGCCGTGGACAGGGCGGTGAGACCGGTACGTCCTCCCTCACCCACGCCGGCGGCGCTTTCCACATAAGTGGTGGTAGTGGAAGTGCCCAGGCAGGCGCCGAACACGGTAGCGATGGAATCGGCCAGGAACATCTTGTCGATGCCGGGAACATTGTCGCGGGGGCCGTCATCAGGGATAAGGCCGGCACCCTGGTGAACGCCGATGATGGTGCCCATGGTGTCGAACATATCAATGAACAGGAAGGTAAATACCACCACCAGCATGTCCAGCGTGAAGATATTGTGCCACTCGAACTGGCAGAAGATGGGCTCTACAGAGTGCGGAAGGGCCACGAAACCGCCCAGCTTGGTAATGGCTTCGCCGGTGGCAGGGTCCTTGATAACCAGGCCCAGGGCCGTAGTGATGAGGATACCCCAGAGGATGCCGCCGCGAATCTTGGCCATCACCAGACCGGAAGTGATGAGGAGGCCCAGCATGGCCAGCAGGGCCGCGCCCTTGGTAACCTCTCCCAGGCCCACCAGCGTGGAATCGTTATGGACGATAATACCGGCGTTCTGCATGCCGATGAAGGCGATGAACAGGCCGATACCGGCGCCGATGGACTTCTTAAGCGTACCGGGGATGGCATTCAGGAGCCAGGAACGAATCTTGGTAACCGTGAGGATGATGAAAATGACACCTTCCAGCAAAACGGCCGTAAGGGCAAACTGCCAGTTATAACCCATGCCCAGGCACACCGTGAACACAAAGAAGGCGTTCAGGCCCATACCGGGGGCCAGGGCAAAAGGCTTTTTGGCATACACGGCCATGATAACGGTACCTATAATGGCAGCCAGGGCCGTTGCGGTGAACACAGCGCCGGCAGGCATGCCGGGCAGGGCGCTGAAGATGCTGGGGTTGACGGCCAGGATATAGGCCATGGTAAGGAAGGTGGTGATGCCGGCCACAATTTCTGTGCGCACGCTGTTCACCTTCGAATCAAAACCGAAAAGTTTTTCAAAAGCGGGCTTCATAACTTAACCTTTTTAGAAGATCCACTTGATACCGGCGCAGGGCCGGGCCCAGAAACCGCGGGCGCTGCCGAAGTCAAAGCTCAACTCCACCTCGCCGCCTATGTTCAGATTGTCCACGCCGAAGTGCCGGCCCACATTGTACCAGAGCTGGGGCTCGGAGAGGAATACCACATGGGAGATTTCAGGATTGATGCCGCCCTTGTGGTCCGTGAACAGAGTGTGGTCTTCCCACCAGAAATCGGCAAAGCCGCTGAAGCGGAGGCCCTTGAGGCCAAACAGGTCCTGCATGCCCCATACGAAGGTAAGCTGCATGGGAAGTATGCTCTTGGTGTCGCAGATGTGCTTGTAGAGCACCTTGAAATTAAAGGTGTTGCAGAAGTCCTTGGAATGGACGAAGTAGTCCACGCCGGCCAGGAAGGAATGGTTGATGAAGTAATTCTTATACTCACCGCCGTTGTACTCTACCTGAAGGCTGAACCCGTTCAGCACCGGTACGCTGTGCCAGAAATTCAGGCAACGGGCAATCTCCATATAAGTGCCGGTGATGGCCTTGGTACCGCCGTTGGCCTTGTGGTTGAAGTCGTGGTCCACAAAGAAGAAGGTGTTTCCCCAATTGTCATTGTAGAAACCCTCGATGGTGGTAGTCACCTGTTTGCGGTCACTGCCGAAATCGTAGAAAACCTGAATGTTGGTCTGGGCCCTGGCCAGCTGGCCCAAGGCAAGCGCCGCAACGGCAACGGCAAGAATAGTTTTTTGGGACATAAATGCAGTGTATGGAATAATAATGTACAAAAATAAGCGTCGTGGATACCTGGCGCAAGAGCTCCAGCCACTATTTTTAAACAAGTTATCAACACTAACGGTCAACGTAGTAACCCAGGGAACTGTCTATGCCGCTCTCCTCGAAGTACTTCCTGAGTCGGCGGTCGCTCTCCTCCTTGTCGTACATCTCTTCGTAGTCGTGATGGTAGGAGGCATCGGGGACCACGTTTACGTCAAAGCGCATCTCGGCCATGCCACTGGGCGAAATATTGCCCCAAAAACGGATGGAATGCTCTACTTTGCCCACATTCTTGCGGCTGTCATAGCGGAGGGTCACCATCATGGAACGCTCCGGAGGCACCACCATTTCGTGGTCGCTCTCCAGGATGATGCAGCCGCAGGAAGTCTGGATATCCTTCACCACCAGCGGCACCCTGCCCTTGTTATAGAGGCGGATTATCACGGACAGTTCCTGTCCCTGCAGGATGGGATAGTAATGGCGCACCGGGTCCTTGATTTCCACGGTGGTAAACTGCACCTTGCGGGTGCAGCCCGCCAGGGCCGCCAGGGACAGGATCAGCAGAAGGAATCTTTTCATGCTATTTGAAATAGATTTCGTCAATACCCACATTCCGGGTATGGGAAGGTATCACACGCAGTTCCACCTTCTCCGGCCGGCCAAAAGCAGCGGTACCCTTGAAGGTCACCTTCTCCCCTTCATCCACATAGTCCACGATGCCCTCGCGGCGAAGGACGCCGATGCTGCGGCCATCGGCCCACACTTCCACCGACTTGGGAGGCGACATCCGGTGACGCTCGCTGTTGAGGAAGGAGATGGTGAATTCCCCGGACTTGGCCGTGAAAACATCGGCCGGGAGCTCTATCACCAGGTCTTTCTGGGGATACACCTGCCAGCCCCAGTGGTAATTCTGGGAAATACCGGCCACGGCGTCCGTCAGCTTGGTGGTCTTTTCACTGCCCCCGTCATAATGGACGGTGAGCGGCTGCCGCAAAAGGAGGTCGTTGTTCCATGCATTGCTGGCAAGCCATAGTTCCACCTCATTCTCATAGTCGGCCACATACACGCCTTGCTCGTTCACACGGTCCATGTGGTCCATGGAGGTGTACTCATTGTCCGTCAGAATCCAGAGGTCATCCTCCGGGGTCATGATTTTCAGGTCTTCCACGGCCGACCATACCTCGGGCTTCACTACCCACTGGTCTCCTACCAACTCTGCGAAACCGCCCGATCCCAATCCGTGGATACGGCACATCTCCAAGAAGGAGAAAGACACGAACTGGCGGGTTTTCTCATAGATAACACGCTCACGATGAGTCATTTCCATAGCATCGGCACGAAGGAATACCGAGTAGAACTCCCGGAAATCACGCTCCGACAAATAAGTTCGCAGGGACTCTTCCATGCCGCCGTACAGAGGCAGTTCGGAGCCGTAGCGGCGCACCTGCTGCTCCATGGAGAGAAGCACAGAAGAGTAGAACTGGCCCACGTGGGGCATGGCATCGTCATAATAGTCCTTCACCATGCGGTCCACATCGGCATCCGGATTAATCATAAGATGGGCCAGCAGGAAGGAATACATCTCCTGCTGCATGGAGTAGAAATAGCCGGAGCCATTGAAGAAAAGGCCCTTCACTCCCCTCTTGCGGTACTGGCGCAGGCGCTCCTGCATCACGTACAGGATAGGATAGGGCGTAAGATAGTCATCGAAATTGGACACATAGTCCCAGACATAGACGGTCTCCGTAATCTTCTGCCAACGCTCCAGGTCATGGAAGAACTTCTGGCTGCGCTCATTCTCCGAATCCCAGGAACGCGGATAATCGATGGCCGACAGGAACACGCCCACATTGTGCGGAAGCCGGTGATCCGGAAGCTCCTTGGTGGTGGAATACCCCGGGATGAAGAAGGTATGATTGGGGAAACGGGCGGCCAGCCGTTCCACAAACTGCACCAGGGCAGGCGTAGCATTATTCCGGGTATTGCCCGCCGTCTCGCAGCGGCGGCACACGCACACCCAGTCATTATCGGCCGGGCCGATGGTCATCCGGTACGAATCCTTGGAACCATCCCCATACTGGTCCAGGATATATTTTTCCGTCAGCTCCAGCAGTTTGTCCGAAGAGAAACAGAACTGGTTCTGGTGTACCACACCGTCGGCCCCGCGGGCAAACAGCTCCTGGTCCATGTTCTGGAAGCCGAAGGAAAGGCTGCCGTTACTGCCCAGCACGCGGTTGAGGTTGTGCCCCCAGATGCCCCAGTCTATTTCCAGGTTGTTCAGGGCCAGCAGATATGTCATGTCGCTGTTCTGGTTGGTGGGCATGTACAGGTCCCTGTACTCGAAGGGGAAAGTGACCACCGTGTCCCGGCCGCTAAGAAGAAGCGGCGGAAGGTCGTCGGTGGAAATGCCCGGGTCTTCCTTCCCGACCATCTTGATAAACTGGTACACCAGCCACACCATGGTTCGCTCGTCCTTGGCGCGGAGGTCGTACCCACCTCCCGGAATGCGCGAAAAGCCGAAATCCCCCCCAAAGTCATTGGCCACATGGATGGACACTTCAATTCCGTCCCGGTCCAGGATACTGGACTCGCTGCGGCGCTGGAGATGCCTCTTCAGGTAGTCGGACATCTTGGTATCCAGGGCCCTTCCCTGCACGTCGGGATGGATGTAGTATTTATGCACCGCATCCGAGCCGTGTACAATATTGCCACACCCTGCACAAAGGCATACAGCAAACAGCAAACTAGAAAGAAATCGCAAGAGAGACATGGGCAACAAGGAGGTTACGGTAACTGACAGTGGAACGCTGGTCATACATGGTATTCCAGGTACCGGAAATCTGGAGGGCGAGGTTGTGGGTAAAGGCCCACTGCCCCGTCACCGCCACGAAGGTATTCAAATGGTTGAACACAGACGATGTCTGGTAGTAATTGAGGAAGAGGATTTCAGGGGCGGTACCGCCACCCGCCTGTACCTCCACGTAGGAGCGTCCTCCGTCAAAGGGATAAAAACGGTAACGGGCCGATCCGCTGAAGAACACGATGTCATAGACGGTGCCGCCGGTGAATTTGATGCCCGCATACATGTTTTCCCAGGTATGGGTAAGCCCCAGGTTGCCGGCAAACATCTGTGCTTTGTCCTGCAAATAACGGTAGGAGCCTCCGCCATCCAGGTCCCAGTCCTTTGGCAGATGGAAGGTGAGGTTCAAGTCCCCGTTGGCCACCGGGAAGAAGGCCGTACCGAAAGAACCGCCCATCTGCGTGGACAGGACACGGCCGAAATGGTGCGTCCAGAAAGTCTGGAACTGCAGGCCGCGGCCGCCGGCCGAAATGTACATCTGGTGGTCCGGGTCATAGTCGGGATCCCGGCTGGTAAAATTGACGCGGGACTGGAACTCGTCGTGCTCCCAATTATGGGAATACCCCACGGAGGCAATGCCCATGAGTGCGTAACGGTCCGTGAAACGCATCATGTCCATGCCCACGTCCACCGTGTTGTGGAGGGTACGGGCACGGAGCGCATTCATACGGGACTTATACTCCTTCTCTTCCAAGATGGAAGGCTGGTAATTGCGCTGGAACACATAGGCCGAATCATACTGCTTCCGCTTTTCGTACACCAGGCCGCGGGTATATCGCACGGCGTTATCCATCGGACGCACACGAAGGGCATCTTCCAGAACCTTTTCGGCCCGGTCCACATCCTTTGCCTTGAGCAGTTTACCGGCGAATGAATCGGAGATGCCGGCGTAACTCTTCTGGAGGTCCTCATCGGCCGGGAATACCAGCAGATAGGGATTCAGGATGTCCAGGGCGTCCTCTTCCCTGCCCTGTTCGGCATAGATGCCGGCCGCCTTGATGGGGAAGGTAAGGTCTCCGGGATAGGCTTCCATGCCCCGGAGGGCATACGGAAGCGGGTCTTCGGCAGTCCTCAGACCATATCTCAGGCCCCAATAGTCGTTCGGTTCCATCTCCAGTATATTTTCGCAAATGGAATGGAGGCCGGTGAGGGCTCCGTTCTGGAGCTTCTCTTTCAGATAAGGGTAAGCGGTTTCCCTATAAGCGCCGGAAAGGAGTCGCATGCTAAGGGAATCAGTAGCATCGGAATAAGAGGAATAGAGGGCCTGGAGGGCGGCCTCGGGCTTACCCTGCTTCACCAGCAGGGCGGCGTAATCCATGGTTACCTGGGCTTCGGGATCTGTACGGAGACGCTCCCGGAGCATGGATACCGCCTTGTCGGGCTGGTTGGTTTCCCGGTAACACACGGCCAGGCGGCGGATGGCAGCCACTTTCAAGTCCGGGTCCACGGACGAGCGGCGCACAAAATCCAGCAGGGGGATGGCCTGGCCATAGGCCTCTTCATTCATGAAATCGGATGCCTGGTCCAATCGCTGGCGGCTGATGGCCAGGTTGAGGTCGTAGTCGTCCGGGAACAGCAGGAAACCCGTATTCAGGCTATGGGAGGCCGAATCATGGCGTCCCATGCGGGAATACACTTCGTACTCCAGCATGTACCAGCGCGGGGAGTCTCCCTGCTTCTTCCGCATCTCGTCAATATAATGGATGGCGTCCTCGTGATAGCCCCGCTTGATAGACTGGTTCAGCAGGTACTGCAAGGCTTCCAGGCTCTTCTGGGCGTCATAAGTGCGGGAGTACAATTGGTAAACATCGGCCTCATTCTGCATCCGGGCGCTCTCTGCCAAAAGGGTTTGGTACAGCTGTTCCAGTTCCGGGGAACGTTTCTGGGCCAGCTGGGAACGAACCAAGGTGAGGGCATAGGCATTGCGGCCCGACTCCATCAGGATGTCCGTGGCCTTCTTGATGAGCGGAACGGTGCCGGGATTGGCATTGATGGCGGCCGTCAGGTTATCCAGGGCATCGTTCATCTTACCCTTGCGGATAAGGATGTTGGCATAGGCCAGCTGGTAGTCCTCGTCGGTGGGGGTTATGCGCACAATCTCCTTCAAGGCATCTTCAGCGGCACTGAGGTCTCCGCTCTGGCGGGCCTGCTGGTATGTGGTTTCCAGCACGTCGAAATAGTCGCTGGTGATGGAGGCGTCGTTGGGGTAAATCTGGGACAGGCGCTTCAGGAGCGTATTGGCTTCCTCGAAGTTGCCCATCTTCTTGTACAGGTCCACTTTCCTTAGCCACAGACCCTTCCAATAAGGGTTCACTTCCAACAGCTCGTTCACGTAGCAGATGGCGCTGGAGTAGTTGCCGGTAATTTCTTCCAGGTTCACCAGCAACGTCTTGGCATCCATGAAATGATAATTGATCTGACAGGCTTTCACCAGGTGGTAACGGGCTTTGTCGTAATCTTTTCCGTTCCACCAGTACCGGCCTGCCAAGTAGTGCAGGCTGGCTTCGTCGGGATAATACTCCATGGCTTCGTCCAGGAGTTCCTTACCCTTGGCCCAGCGGTGCTGGGAGAAGAGGTTGGAAACCTTCTCCGCATATTCGCCGGGCTTATCTCTTTGCGGGATAATGGCATTCCGGATGCTCTGAGCCTGCATTCCTGCAGACACAGCCACCAAGAACCATATGACCAGCACCCATTTACGCATCGTTCTTATTCTCTTGTTCCTGAGGCTGGGTAAAGACGGGGGCAGCGGGCTTGGGAGCCGCCGGCTTGGCCGACTGGACGCCCTTACGCGTCATGTTACCCCAGACCATCTGGGTGCCCCAGATATGCTTCCAATATCCCCTGATGCTGAAAAACACGTTGATGGGATGATACAGGATGGGCTCCAGCAAAGAGGCCAACACAAACCACAGGTAATCGGACTTTCTCTTGAACGAGGTACCCACCCAGTTATCAAAGGAGATAATGACCATGGTGAGCAGTTGGGCAAAGGTGTACACGCCCAGATAGGCCACCCAGATGGTATGGTAGTTGACGGCGCCCCTCAGGATGAACCAAAGGATGGAGAGGTAGCCAATCAATTCCACGACGGGAGCCAGCAGTTCGAAAATCATGATATACATCAGGGTGAGGACTCCGTACCGGCGGTAATTGCGGTTACCCACCATATCCCGGTGAACCCCGAAGAACTGGAAGAGGCCGCGGCCCCAGCGCGTACGCTGGCGGTTGAGCACCTTCAGGTTGGGCGGGCCTTCCGTCCAGCAGCAGGTTTCCGGAATCTGGACAATACGGTAATCCTCTCCGGTATCGCACATGTAACGGACCATACGGGCTATCATGTCCATATCTTCGGCAAAAGAGTCTCCGTCATAGCCGCCAGCCTTGATCACGATGTCGCGGTCAAACATGCCGAAGCCGCCCGAAACATTCTGCAGGGCATTGATACGGGCCAGGGCCGTTTTGCCGATGAGGAAGGAACGGGTGTATTCCAGGTCCTGGAACAGAGGGATGAGCTCGTGCGGGGGACGGGCGTCCACCATCTTGCCCTCTTCCACGATACTGCCGTTACTCATGCGCATGGTGGCACTGACGGCAATGACGCGGCGGGTAGAGGCCATCGTGGGCCAGATAATGCGGTACAGGGCGTACTTGTCCAGCACGCAGTCCACATCCGTACAGACGAAAAATTTGTTGGACACCACGTTCACCCCGGCATTGGAGGCATCGGCCTTGGTACCGCCGTTTACCTTGTCCACCACCGTCAGGCGCTTGAAGGCAGGGTTGTCGCTCCTGGTTTTGTAAAGGCCCTTGAAAGGCTTGGTCTTGATTTTCTCTACATATGCGTAGGGCACCTTGACCAGGTCGAAGTTCTCTATGAGCAGTTCCAGGGTCTTGTCCTTGGAACCGTCGTTCACAATGACCACCTCAAAATCCGGATAATCCAGGCTCAGGAGGGATTTCACATTGGTGATAACCGTCTTCTCCTCATTGTAGGCCGGAGCCACGATGGACACACCGGGGATATAGGGAGACTTCTTGAGCTCTTCAATGGTGTAGGCGTCGTCGTGGTACGTGTAGTGCTTCCGGTGTTCCAGGAATGCCAGGATGCACATGGCTACATAACTGGCCAGCAAAATGGACGAGTATATGGCCACAAAGACGGCAAATGCAGAATCGAACCACTCAAGCATAACGACGGCTGTCTATCAGGTCACACTCAATATGACTGAAATAAGGCATAAGGTCGGGGACGGCTTCAGCCTTAAGCTTTTCATAGGCCGCCTTCCCTTTGTCTCCATAACGGTAAATGACACGGAGGAGAACCATCCGCGTCACATAGTCGGTGGTCTGGAGGAAGTCCTCCACCATGAAGCTCAGCGTCTCCGAATTGCCGGACCCCAGGGCTCCCAGGGCCTCGGCCAGCACCTGACGCTCCGTAAAGGAGGCACTGACGTAGCGGCGGCAGAATTCGGCCTCGGCCGGCAGGTACTCCAGTTCTCCCAGAGTTCGGATAAGGGCACAGGAGAAGGCTTCGTCACGGCAAGCCTCCAGCATACCCAGCAGTTCGGAGCAATCCTCCTTGCGTTTGAACAGGCGAATCTCGTTCACGGCGAAGATGCGCAGTTCCTCGTTCACGGGCGAACGGTTGCACCAGCGGATGAAGTTGGGCATGGCAAGTCCGTTTTTCTGTCTGTAAACCAGCACGTTATGATACTTAACCACCATTTCGTCCGTAAAAATCAAATTGGGGTCATCCTCCAATACCTTAAACGGATAGGAAGTGCCGAAACGGGCCGCGTGGAGGCGTGCATGCATCTGGAGCTTGCGGTTCTTGGTGAAAAGGTATCGGGAGGCCACGGCTTCCTTCAGGTTGGCGTCCAAATCGGACACGTCCTTGAAGCCCTGCACCTTCTTGCGCACGCTGCGGGAGAGAATCTGGCTTTCAAAATACGCGGGCATCTTGAGGGTCTGCATCAGACGCACCCAGTTGGGCCGGCTTAAGCTCTCCCCCATCTCTTGCTTCAATTCCGTCAGGGAAGGGATGAAACTGCGGTTCTGCCTTTCCTTCATCTTGAAATTCTTGGGCAGTTCCAGGATGGCCGATATTTCCTGGGGCTCCAGGGTACGGGCCTGCGTTACCACCATCTTCATGCGCTCGTAATAGCGCTCGCGGGTGTGGTGCACCAAATACTCGAAGCGATAGTGTGCAAAAACCCTTAGCGCATTACCAAGGACAATCAATGCCAGCAGCAGCAGGCATAAAGAGCCAAAGACAAGCCACGCCCTTACCGGAGCCGGATATTCCGCCAGCCGGTAATAGAAAACCAGAAAGTAATACTTCCAGTAGGCGTACCTGCTGAGGGTATAATACTCCATCTATTTGCTCTTTCTATTTGTGCCACGCAACCCTCACGCCGGTTCCCGCCGGCATGAGGGCAACGTGAAAAAGTACGGAATTACGCTACCACCAGCAGGTTAGCAGTTCCCCGTCCACGTCTGTCTTATACCAGTCGGCACAGCTGGCTCCGTTCGAGCTCATCCACTCCATATAGTGCGGATAGGCCTCCCCGAAGTACATCTTCTCCCAGACATGCTTGGTGAGCGTCGGGCACTTGAAAGCCCACACCTTTCCGGTCTTGCTCATATACGGGTTGGCGGAATCCAGCTCGTCTCCCTGCTGGGCAACCTCCCTGTCATAAATATCTTTATACGTATTCCCGCTGCCGAAGCCCTTCAGGGCAAAATCGGCCGGAAGGTATCCCTTCATGTGGATGGGATAAAAGTTTCCACCCCTCTTGGACACGATGTAGAAGTTCTGGGCCGTAGTGTTCACAACGGCGTCCACCATGTTGCGAAGGCACTTCCGGCTTTCCTCCGGGGTCATTTCGGCGCGGGGTTTCATTTTGTAGATGACCGTATAGGTGTACAGGCCGCCGGCCACGTTCACATAGCCGGGAACCGTATTGTAGAACTGATAAGTCTGGATATTGCTTATACCATAGTCCGACTTGTAGCGCTCCAGCAGCGTGGGGGTATATTGGTCTTCACTGGGAGCATCCCAGTAACGGGTACCGTCGGCGCGGGTCTTGGCCGGGTTTAACACGTGCTCCGTGCTGCGTCCCTGGTTGTCCGTGTATACATAGGTCTCCGATCCGGCCTCGACGGCGGCGCGAAGACGCCAGATGGCGCCAATCTCGCAGAGCGGCCTCAGGGGATTGGCCCTCACCTGGAAGGAATTCTCCTGAAGCGACCAGGAGGTAAAGGGAGGAAGTTCCCCGTGCGGGTTCTGCCAGCTGTCCAGCGTCTTGTATTCCTCGACGGAAGCCACGTACTGCTGGTCCAGGCCTTCCAGGATAACGCCCACGCGCTCGGGACTGTCTCCGCCCACAGCCCTCAGGTGCAACACCACCTTCACCTGCTCTCTCCAACCCTGGGATTCGAGTTGGGCGTCGGCCACGGTGACGGCCTCCACATCATAATCCAGCACCACATCGTTGAAGTCGTAGTCGTAGGTGCGGATGCCATAGTCGTCCGGCATCTGAGGCCAGCTGTCGTCGAACATCACCACACCGCTGGAGTGATACACGGTGTAATCCTCATCGGTGGTAACATAGGAAGCCGGCTCGGGAAGGGTGACGGACGTTGCATCGGCAGGGGCATACCCCACGGTGATGGTGCCGTCAGGGTCCACCGTAATTACTCCGCCGTCACCAGTGGGGGTGGCGCCGGGCGTTCCGGGGTTCACCACAACGGCGTCACCGGCGCTGCCGGTAAGGTTCCCGTTGGGCTGGAAGCTGTCGTTTACACTGCCGCAGCCGCAGGAGCAGCCCCAAGGCATGCAGTACGGACAATTGCCGCAACCGCTACAGTAATTATACTTGTAGGAAACGGCCTCATGGTCTTCTACATTATAGGCATCCGTAAGCATATAACCTTCCCCGCCTACCCCGCTGTAAGCATAGGTGTAACGGAGGGTGTGGTTATGCCCAGCATCATAGAGCACCACGTCCTTGGGATAGGAAGGAGCATTTTGATAACCGGTAGATTCATTGTTCATCCATGCGAAATTCCACTGAACCTGGACATAACGGGTCTTGCCAAACTCACCGGAGGTAATCTGGTCCACGGGGAAGTCCTGGAGGGTGTAGATGTTGTCATCTCCCTCGGCCTTGGTAGCCTCGAAGACATTATAGTACACACTCACCTTGGCGGCCTTATCGGCCTCGAAGAAGAGTTTCACCGTGCCGAAAGGCTCCACGTCCTTGCCGTTCCGGGGGACGGCGACAATGGGAGAAACTTTCTGGGCGATGGTCTTGATGCTGCCATCCCGGTGCGTGTACTCGATGAATACAGTTTCCGTTCCGGCAGGAACAGAAATCTCGGCATACCCATAATAGCCGGTGGGTACTGCGCCCTCGAAGGCATTTTCCACGGGCTGGGGTACATACGGTTCTTCCTGATTCTTCTTGTTGCAGGAACTCATAAGAGCCATGGCTGCGACAAGGGGAAGTCCCATCAAAAGAAATTTTCTCATAGTAACAATATCTACAGTAAAATTTATTCAGCAGCCTTTTCAACGGGAACGGGCTGAGATACCACCTTGCGAAGCATGCTCTCCATGGGAGCGGCCACCTTGTGGAATTCGTTCTCGTCCATCACCTGGCACCTGCCGGTGAACTTGGCATCCAGTTCCACCTGAAAACGCTGGAAGAAGAGGTCTCCCTCCACAGTGCAGCCGGCCTTCAGGGAAAGGGTGTCCTTTACATAGAAGTTGCCGCCCAGCATGGTGCCGTTGAAATCAATGTAGGTGGCGAAAATGTCTCCTTTCACCACAGCCTTCTCCCCCACCACTACGCGGGCTTCGGAGAACAGACGGCCATCGAAGGAACCGTCAATGCGGATATCGTTTACCGTTGCAATGTCTCCGGTGAACTTGGCGCCGGCAGCAATGCGGTTTACATCGTTTACATTTACAGTGTTTGCCATAACAGATTGGTTTGTCTTGGTTTCTACTACTAAAGGATGTTGCTCCTCTTCATTACTCTTTACCCACAGTGCCATTTTCTACCTTTGCTTGTGCCGGAGCAGCGGGCTTTGCAGGAGTCTTCTGCTGGGCAATCTGATCAAATTCCTTCTCGTTCATAACTTTCAAATTGCCATTGATCTTGGCGTCCAAGTCCACCTGGAGACGCTTGAACCGAAGGTCTCCATCTACGGAGCAACCGGCTTTCAGGGACAGGGTGTCTCTCACGTAGAACGTGCCTTTGGACATGGTTCCGCTGAAATCCACATTGGTGCAATTCACATCCCCGTTCACTACGGCGCGCTCTCCCACCACAAGGCGTCCCTTTGAGTTGATGCTGCCATCGAACTGACCGTCAATGCGAATGTCGTTCGAGGAGGTGATTTCTCCTTTGAATACGGTGCCCGCAGAAATGCGGCTCACCTCGTTTAAGTTAACATTGGTATCCATACATATGTTGTTTGTTAATAGTTTTTCTAAACAATTCCTTTACCGTGGCAGTTCTTATATTTAAGGCCACTGCCACAGGGGCAAGGGTCGTTGCGGCCCACCTGCTTGTCCACCTTGACGGGCATGCGGGAGCGCTGTTCCCCGTTGGTGGAAAGCTGGGACGGGTCTGTGTGGTGCATCTGCTGCAGGTTGCGGCGAGGCTGCTGGGCAGGACGGGCCTCCCGGGCATCCGCGGCATCCCGCAGCGGGATGAAGGCACGTAACAGGAAACTGAGCACATGCTCGTTCAGGTTCTCCAGCATTTCGGTGAAGAGGTTGTAACTCTCCAGTTTATAGACCACCAGCGGGTCTTTCTGCTCGTATGTGGCGTTCTGGACGCTCTGGCGGAGGTCGTCCATGTCTCTTAGATGCTGTTTCCAGTAATCGTCGATATAGTACAGGATGATGCTGCGGCTCAGGGCCTTGGCAATTTCCCGGCTTTCGGTTTCGTAGGCTTTCTTGAGGTTTACGCTAAGGGTTAGCTGGCGCTTTCCGTTGGAGATGGGGATGGCAATGTTCTCGTACATGGCGCCCTGCTTCTCGTACACCGTCTTGATAACCGGGTTCACGCGCTCCACCATGGTGTTCATGCGGCGGTCGTAAACCTCCTGCATGTGGGCGGTGAGTTTGGCGGCAATCTCTGCGGGTTTGGCATCGGCATAAAAAGCCTCTTCAAAGCCCAGGTCCATGGAAAGCTTGCTCATCACGTACTCTTCGAAGGCCTCGAAAGGCATGCCCTCGCTCTGCTGCACCAGGATGTTGGCGGTATCCTCCATCATGTTCTGGACATCGATCTCTATCTTTTCACCGGAAAGGGCGTTGCGGCGGCGGGCATACACGGCCTCTCTCTGGTAGTTCATCACGTCGTCGTATTCGAGAGTGCGCTTGCGCCAGCCGAAGTGGTTTTCCTCCACCTTCTTCTGGGCCGTCTCGATGCTTTTGGAAAGCATGCCGCTCACCAGGGCCTCGTCGTCGGCCATTCCCAGCTTGTCCACCACACCGGCGATACGCTCGGAGCCGAACTTACGCATGAGATCGTCTTCCAAGGAGATGTAGAAGCAGGAGCTTCCCGGGTCTCCCTGACGGCCGGCACGTCCGCGGAGCTGACGGTCCACGCGACGGCTGTCGTGACGGGTGGTGCCGATGATGGCCAGGCCGCCTGCGTCCTTCACCTCCTGGGTGAGCTTGATATCCGTACCACGACCGGCCATGTTGGTGGCGATGGTCACCTTGCCCTTCTGGCCTGCCTGGGCCACAATCTCCGCCTCACGGGCGTGCTCCTTGGCATTGAGCACATTGGCCACGATGCCGCGGATGCGCATCATGCGGGCCAGGAGCTCGGACGTTTCCACATCGGTGGTACCCACCAGCACCGGGCGTCCGGCATTGGAAAGCTCCACCACCTTGTCTATGACGGCGTTGAACTTGGCCTTCTTGGTCTTGTAGATGATGTCGTTCTGGTCGTCCCTTATGACGGGCCGGTTGGTGGGAATCACCACCACATCCAGCTTGTAGATATCCCAGAACTCCCCTGCCTCCGTCTCGGCCGTACCGGTCATACCGGCCAGCTTGTGATACATACGGAAGTAATTCTGCAGGGTGACGGTGGCGAAGGTCTGCGTGGCGGCTTCCACCTTCACGTTTTCCTTGGCTTCCACGGCCTGGTGCAAACCGTCGCTCCAGCGGCGGCCCTCCATGATTCGGCCCGTGGACTCGTCCACAATCTTAACCTTGTTGTCCACAATCACGTAGTCTATGTCCTTGGTGAACATGGCGTACGCCTTCAACAGCTGGATTACCGTGTGCACGCGCTCGCTCTTGAGGGAGAAGTCCTCCATGAGGGCGTCTTTCTTCTCGGCCTTTTCGGCGGCGCTCAGGGATGCATCGTGGGTGATGTCGGCAATGGCGCTGCCCATATCCGGCAGCACGAAGAAGTTGGGGTCGCTTACGCTTTGGGCCAGGGTGTCGTGGCCCTTGTCCGTCATGTCCACGGAATTGAGCACTTCGTTGATGACGAAGTAAAGTTCGTCCGTGACCACCGGCATCTCGCGCTCGTTGTCCTGGAGGTAATACGCCTCCGTCTTCTGCATGAGCTGCTTCATGCCGGGTTCGCTCAGGAACTTGATGAGCGGCTGGTATTTGGGCAGACCCTTGTGGCAGCGGAACAGGAGTTTTCCGCCCTCGGCCTCATCACCGGCGGCGATGAGCTTCTTGGCCTCGTTGAGGGTGGTATTGACGAGGGTGCGCTGCTTGTTGTACAGGTTTTCCACATAGGGCCGATACTCCATGAACTGCTCGTCTCCGGAGGCCTTTTCCATGGGGCCGGAGATAATGAGCGGGGTACGGGCGTCGTCAATGAGCACGGAGTCCACCTCGTCCACGATGGCGTAGTGGTGCTTGCGCTGCACCAAGTCCGTCAGGCGGGTGGCCATGTTGTCACGGAGGTAGTCGAAGCCGAACTCGTTGTTGGTGCCGAAGGTGATATCGCAGTTGTATGCCTTTTTGCGGGCGTCGGAATTGGGCTGGTGCTTGTCTATGCAGTCCACGGACAGCCCGTGGAACATATAGAGCGGGCCCATCCACTCGGAGTCTCGCTTGGACAGGTAATCGTTCACCGTGACCACGTGGACGCCTTTGCCTGCCAGGGCATTCAGGAACACGGGCAGGGTGGCCACCAGGGTTTTACCCTCACCGGTTGCCATTTCGGCAATCTTACCCTGGTGCAGCGCGATACCGCCTATGAGCTGGACGTCGTAGTGCACCATATCCCAGGTGATCTCGTTGCCGCCGGCCTGCCAGTGGTTGTGCCAGACCGCATCCTCCCCGTCAATTTCCAGGAAATCCTTTCCGGCGGCGGCCAGGTCCCGGTCGAACTGGGTGGCCTTCACGCGCAGGCTTTCGTTCTGGGAAAAGCGGCGGGCGGTGGATTTCACAATGGCGAAAGCCTCCGGCAGCACTTCCATGAGCACCTTTTCGATGGCCTCGTCCTCTTCCTTCACCAGCTTGTCGCTTTCGGTGGCCAGTTCCACCTTCTCTTCCACGGGGATGTCTTTCTCCAACTCCAGCTTGATTTCCGCCATGCGGTCTTCAAATGGCTTCTCCACCAGGGCTATTTTCTCCCGGATGGCGGCGCTGCGCTCCCGCAGGCCATCGGCCGTAAGAGCGTCTATATCAGGATAAACGGCCAACACCTTGTCCAGGATTGGCCTTACTTCTTTCATGTCCCGGTCGCTTTTGGAACCGAAGACTTTCTTGAGTATATCTGCTAATGCCATTTGCAATTTTCGTATAAAAACATACAAAGGTATGCATTTTTCCTCACACGCGCAAATGTTCGCGCGCGTAAAGGGGTCTCGCCCTTCTTTTTAGAGGCTAAATTATGGCGTGAAATGTCCCAATGCGTCCGGTCCATGTACTCCAGGGGCCGATGGAGCCTTCGGGGTACACATATAAGGCGGTTTTGGTGTGCACCGGGAGCCGCTGGTGCACACGGAGATGACTTCGGATGGCCCCGGTGTGCAGTGAAATATTCTGCTGCATCCCAAAGCGGATAAATGGCTG